>JBILTA010000028.1:0-18165 GCA_044371785.1 Pirellulaceae bacterium
GATCGAGCTGAATACGGGAAAGACCTGGCCTGCTGCGGACCCAAAGTTGCCGCTGTTCGATTCAGGTTTGCCAGAAGAAAATATTTTGCCCCTGGCTTACCCGTTATGTGGTGTGCCTCGTGCAACGGTGGCTGTTGATAACCAGCAGTTGTTTGCGCGGATGGGAGTGGGAGTGACTGGCTGGAAAGAAGCTCCGCGTGAAGCAATGGGTTCGATCAGCTTTTTAGTAGGCTTAGATCTCTCTCGCGATGGACGCTTGATCGATGGTTATCCGATTTTCTTGACGGGAAATGACTGGACCAATTGTGAGTTCGAAGGTTGTCCCTTACCAATTGGTGATAGGCTGTTGGTATGCATTACGGAAAGAAGCAGTGTTCAGATCCGTCGTTTCGTGGCAGCATTTGCCAGAAATTCTGGGAAGCTGTTGTGGCGTAGCATGCCATTGGCGGCTGGAATGATCGAGGGGGCAAGCGATGCAAATTTGGTTTCGCATCAGATGTTGAGTTATCTTGATGGGACCGTTTATCTCAACACGAGTTTAGGAGTGATTGCGGCACTCGACGTATCAGACGGGCAAGTTAAGTGGTTAGTGCGTTATCCGAGAAGTCAGGCTGACGATGCAGCCTATCCCGAATCACAACGGTTTCGTTATCGCGATTTAACGCCTTGTTTGGTGGAGCATGATGTTGTTTATTGTGCACCCGCAGATAGGCCGGAGATTTTTGCGCTTGATGCATCGACGGGCGATTTGTTGTGGTCGACGGTTCCCGAGCATTCGGCTGATGTGGTTCATTTGTTGACGGCTCGCGACGGTGAACTGGTAACGGCTGGTGATCGTGTGGTTTGGTTCGATACGGCGACCGGGCGAAGCTTGGCGTCGTATCCCAGTGGAGTGGCAGCGAAACCGGAAGAGGGGGTAGGGCAACCGCGAGGACTGGGGCGACCAGGCTGCACTCGGGATTTGATTTATTTTCCAAATCGGAATCAGATTTCGGTGATGGGGAGAAAGCTGGATCGGACGAAAACCGGAGCCAAAGCGATCGATTTTCGCGAACCCATTGCATTGGCGAGTCGTGCTAACGAGGGGGGGAATCTCATTTTGGCCGACCGATGGCTTCTCTTGGCAACTCCCAGCCGATTGGTTGCATTCGCCTCCCCTGATATTCCGAAAGAGTAATTTCGTGGGAAGAACGGGATGAAAACACTACTTTGTAGGTACTTTGTGTAGTGTTTTTGCCGATTCTGGGGCAACCTTGGCAAAACAAGTGGTCGAATTGAGGTTGCCGGGGGCTGTGGGATCGATATACTCCACCACTTGAATTATGGTTTTTTAAGTTGAGGCAGTACCATGGCTCGCGCATGTGACGTTTGCGGTAAAACCGCTTCGATGGGCAATCAAGTTGAAACTCGCGGTAAGGCGAAGTATTTGGGTGGTGTGGGTACCAAAGTGACTGGTATTACTCGCCGTCAGTTCAAGCCAAACTTGCAGCGTATTCGTTGCTCTTTGCCAAACGGTACTCACAAGACATTGATGGTTTGCACCCAATGCCTCAAGAGTGGCCGCGTTCGCAAAGTGGTTAAGCAAAAGCCTTTCCAATTGCCAGTTGCCCATAGCTAAATGTCTCTATCGCAGGCGGATGTACAGCGGATTGCCCATTTGGCCCGCTTGCAACTGAGCGAAGCGGAGCTGGCTGCCTATTCGGTTCAGCTCCAGGCCATAGTAGCTTTTGTGGATCAGTTGCAGGCCGTCGATACTTCGGGCGTGGAACCGATGGTGCATGCCATCGAGTTGTCCAATGTGTTGGCGGTTGATGAGGTCAGGGAAGGGTTGAGTCGAGACGCGGCCCTTTCTAACAGCCCTGACCATGATGATGAGTGTTTTCGCGTCCCTGCAGTGCTGGGGTAATTCCGCATGGAATGGCATTTCGCGAGCGCCGCAGAGATCTCGCGGCAGCTTTCAGCAAAAGAGATCAGTGCCAAAGAGGTCACTCAATATTTTCTCGATCGCATCGCACAGCATAATGCTGGTCTGAACATTTTCGTTCATGTCGATAGCGAGTTAGCGCTTAGGCAAGCCGTCGAAATCGATCAGCGCAGGTCCCGCGGTGATGCTGGTATGGGGCGGTTGGCTGGTGTGCCGATTGCGATTAAGGATTTGTTGTGCACCACAGATATGCCAACCACTTGTGGCTCGCGTTTCTGTGCCGACTACATGTCACCCTACGATGGTACGGTGATCGCCCGTATGCGAGCAGCCGGCATGCCATGGCTGGGCAAAACCAACCTCGACGAATTCGCGATGGGTGGTTCGACGGAGACGAGTATCTTTGGGGCAACTCGTAATCCATGGGATGTTGAACGCACTGCGGGTGGGAGCAGTGGTGGATCGGCTGCTTGCTTGGCTGCCGGATTGGCACCGTTAGCAATTGGAACAGACACAGGTGGTTCGATTCGTCAGCCAGCTGCTTTTTGCGGTGTGAGTGGCTTCAAGCCGACGTATGGTCGTGTGAGCCGATATGGCGTGGTAGCTTATGCGAGCAGTTTGGATCAAGTGGGGCCAATGGCGCACACGGTTGAAGATCTTGCTTTAGCCATGGATGTGATCTCCGGGCATGATCCGCTCGATAGCACTTCGTTGCCGCATGAGAATCCTGGTTATGAAGCCTGTCTAGCAAAAGCACCTGCACGATTTCGCGTAGGCATTGTGCGCGAGCAGATCGAAAGTGATGGCCTAAATGCTGAAGTCCGCCAATCGATACTCAGGACATTGGAAGTGCTGAAGGAGTGTGGTGGTGAAGTACAAGAAATCTCGCTTCCCAATTCAAAGTCATGGGTGCCAGCGTATTATGTGATTGCACCTTGCGAGGCCAGCAGCAATCTGTCCCGATTTGATGGTGCGCATTTTGGCTTTCGGGCGGAGGCGGTTGAAGGCAAAAAATCTGCATCGCCTCTGGTGGATATGTATAGTCGCACGCGCTCTCAGGGATTTGGAGCGGAGGTGAAGCGACGTATCATGCTCGGCACTTATGCTTTGAGCGCAGGTTACTACGACGCCTACTACCTGAAGGCTTTGCAAGTGCGGCGTTTGATCCGGCAGGATTTTGATCGAGCATTTGAGCAGGTTGATATTTTGCTTGGTCCGACGACTCCGAATACCCCGTTTCGTATCGGCGAAAAGGTGGATGATCCAGTGCAAATGTACTTGGAGGATCTCTATACCGTCGGAGCGAATTTAGCGGGCTTACCTGCGTTATCTATGCCCTGTGGTCGCAGCCAAGCAGGGTTACCGATCGGAGTTCAGCTTCAAGGTAGACCGCTGGATGACGCGTTGGTTTTGCAAATTGGTCATCGATATCAGCAGGCGATAGGTTGGAGGCCGACCCCGGCGCCGCTCTCATGAATGCAGTACCTTATACCTTGGTAATCGGCTTAGAGGTTCACGTGCAGTTGAAGACAAAGAGCAAGCTCTTTTGTCGTTGCAGCACAGAGTTTGGGCGGCCACCCAATACACAGGTTTGTCCTGTTTGTCTTGGGTTGCCTGGGGCTTTACCCGTTTTGAATAAACAGGCGATTGATTACGCCGTGCGCACAGGCTTGGCGTTGAATTCGGAGATCGCTAAGTTCACAAAGTGGGACCGCAAGAATTATTTTTATCCCGACTTGCCGAAGGGGTATCAGACCAGTCAATTCGACCTTCCGATTTGTTCCCGGGGGTTCTTGGATATCAGCGATTCGAAAGGGGCGTTTGAACCGAAGCGAGTTCGCTTTATTCGCGCTCATTTGGAAGAAGACGCTGGTAAGAGTATGCATGATGAGGTGGCGGGTAAAGCCGACAGTCGCATTGACTTGAATCGTGCTGGCACGCCATTGCTTGAAATCGTTACAGAACCTGATTTGCGTAGTCCGCAAGAAGCGAAAGCCTTTTTGACAGAGCTTCGTTTGTTGTTGCTGTATCTCGATGTATCGGATTGCAATATGCAAGAAGGAAGTTTGCGTTGCGATGCCAACGTAAACTTGCACATTCCTGTTGATGGCAACATGGTGGCGACACCAATCACGGAAATCAAGAACCTCAACTCGTTCCGGGCTGTGGAGCGGGCGTTAACCTATGAAGCGGTGCGTCAGTTTGATCAATGGAAAAATGATCATGTGGCGATGGGGCAGCGGCCTAAGCAGACACGCGGTTGGGATGACGTGCAGGGGGTTACCATACTGCAACGTGAGAAGGAAGAGTCGAGTGATTATCGATATTTTCCCTGTCCCGATTTGGTGCCTGTGACATTGACCGAAGCCGACTTGAGTCAAGCACGCAGTATGTTGCGCCAATTGCCTGCTGCCATTCGAAGCAGATTGATCCAGCAGCATGACTTGAAAGAGTATGACAGCGATGTGATCGTGTCTCAGGGACATGAGCTGGTGGAGTATTTCGAAAAGGCGGTCGCGGCTGGCGGTCCAGCTAAACGCGTGAGTTCATGGATTCAGCAAGATATACTGCGTTTGCTCAATGAGCGCCAGCAATCTCTTGGCGAGTTAGGTTTCTCGGCGGAGCGTTTGGCAGATTTGACTAAAGCGATTGAAGCCGGAGTGGTGGACACGAGTCGTGGCAAAGAGGTTTTTGCCAAGATGTTGGATGATGCTAAGTTGACGGTGTCGGCTGCGATTGAAGCGTTGGGAATTAAGTCGGTGGGCGATGAAGAGTTAATGGATTTATGTCGTCAGTTGTTAGCTGAGAACGCGAAAGCAGTGAGTGAGTATCGGGGTGGTAATGCCAAGGCATTGGGTGCCTTGATCGGACAAGCAAAGAAAAAGAACCCCAACGCAGATCCTCGAAAAGTTCAAGATCTTTGTAAGCAAATGATCGACAGCGGCGCGGTTTAGAAGCTTATGCTTCGTAATGGCAGAGTATCCGATGCCGCTTTCAATTTATTGGCGAAGTTGGGTCCTCAACGCGATATCTATGGCCCCAATATCACGATGCTCGTTTTCAGCTTACAGGGACGGAGTGTAAGCGAACCGACGGAGCCGATTCTTAAGGTCGAGAAACCACCCAATACTAAATTTGGGTTGGGTTAGTGCTGTAGCATTGGCATTATCATATCTCGTAATACGATGGCCAGCATTACGATTACGAATAACGCGAACACGCCTGAAGCTTCGTTGAGTCTACGCAGTCTTGAAATTTTCATTATGAATACCTTTCACTTTGTTCTTACACTTGAAGCAATTTGAAAAACTTTCGAAAGCCATTTGTCTCTGTGCTAAGCTCCGCTCGCTACGGATTGCTTTGGCTGTCCCTTTCGAGCTGAAAGCGGATGATTAGACAGAGAAGAGTGTCTTTCCAAACCGATCACTCGCAGTTCCCTTCCATTTCGTTTTGCGTCATCAACAAAGTGATGCAGCTTATCCATAACGGTATGATCGACCAAGCGAGTTTGGGAGAGGTCAACAACCACTGACTCATATTGATTGATGTTGTTCTGAATGATTCTGCTGAGGCCAAGCCAGTTGGAGAACACAGCGGCATGGTTTACAACTAGGATCATATGCTGTTCATCCTGCTTTATCCCTTGTACATCGGCTTTGAAGATGCTTTGGATCGGACAACCGTTCCACAAGTGAATAGCGATTTTGGATGCGATACCGATTCCCACACCGATAAGGAGGTCGGTGGCCAAAGTGGCCACGATCGTGATGATGAACACGGCGAATTGTTCACCTCCTAGCTTGAATACGCGCACGAACTCGTTTGGATTTGCCAGACGAAAGCCGGTGTATACGAGCATCGCACCGAGGGCTGCCAATGGGATTTTCTGGATGAGCCCCGGAATGAACAGCACAAATGCCAAGAGGAATAGGCCATGGAATAAATTCGCGTTCTTTGTTCTTCCGCCGCTGTCAACGTTCGCTTTACTGCGGACAATCTCTGCGATCATCGGAAGGCCGCCGATCATTGAGGCCAAGAGGTTGGCCGCCCCAACCGCCACTAACTCGCGGTTGTAGTTGGTCTTCCGTTTCCAGGGATCAATAAGTTCGATTGCTCGCGCACTCAATAGTGATTCAAGGCTACCGACCAAGCTAAAAAGGATTATGTATTGAATACCGGTTTGGGTTCCAATCGCGCGAAAATCAGGAAAGACAAATGCTTTTAGCGGGTCTTGAAGGACCGAAGGGATGTCGACCAAGAATCGCGGGCCTAATTCAAATTCTTTTCCCGCCATTCCTCCAGGCAAACCAATAGGTAAACGATAGGAATGCCAATGATCCAAGTCCATGAAGATTCCCATACATAAGGCAACTACTAGCACCACAAACTGTGCAGGAATCGCCTTCAATCTCTCACCGCGAACATAAGGAAAGCCGAATAGAATCACCAAACTTACGATCCCAATCAAGGCAATTCCTGGGTTGGTTTGCGCCAAGGCATGAGGAAAGTCTGTAAGTAATTCGAGTGGTTCGGCTCCCTTTGCAGCAGATACTCCTATTACCTCGTAAGCTTGCTTGGCGATAATGATCAAGCCGATAGCAGCCAACATTCCATGGACTGGTGTCAGTGGAAAGAAATCAACCCATTTACCAATGCGAAGAATTCCAAATAGAATCTGAACCGCAGCCGCTACAACGCCAACTCCCAACGCCAGTTTGTATCCTAAAAACAACTTCTCTGTGTCGGTTAGGCCAGTTCCAAATTCCCCGCCCAGGTCTGTCACGGCACCCAAAACAATAACAATCATCCCAGCAGCCGGCCCCTTTATGGTCAACTGCGAACTCCCGAGAAACGAACATACAATACCGCCAATGACTGCTGTCCATACGCCGGCAATCGGCGGAAAACCGCTGGCTCGAGCAATTGCCAAACATAGCGGTAACGCGACCAAGAAGACTAAGAATCCGGCGATTGCATCGCGACGAATACTCTGTCTACCTGTAGGTGCATTTACGGCAAAAGAGGCAGAAGGTTCATCTTTCGGTTGATTCATTAACATCTCTCTGCTTTAGTCTCAAATCAACACGACTTCCACTGCTTGTGCAATAGACCTTGCCATTGCGTGAAGTGCAAAAAAAAGCAGCTGATGGCCACTTGCATGGGCATCAACATATATCTTTTCGCTTTGCTCCCCTACATTCATGAAATCATGCACGATCGTTAAAGCAGTCCCTGTGAAACGAACGCTTTTTTTCTACATTTCGCTAAACCGTACCTCACGATTTTCTTAGTAATCTCGTTGCTGTGAAAATCCCACAAACCTTGCGCATTTGTAATTTTCACAGCTTTAAGGCCACTTCTATTTCTTCAGTGTTTGCCGGTCATCTGATGACCTAATGCCAGTTTTGAGCCCACTTCTTCAAGCCCGTGGATCGACAGTCTAGAGATAGTATTGAGTGGTCATGTGGTGAGCGAATGCCAGATGAAACGTGAGGTTCTGAAAAGCGAGTAAGTACTTGGGGTGAGCAGGAAACCTTGCGTTTGCTTCAAGGGCGGAGGTAACTGCTTGGTGAGTTCAGTTTGGCTGCTGAATGTTGGACCGAATTGCTCACAGTGATTGAGGCGTTGTGTGCCTTGATGGGGCAAGCGAAGAAAGGGAATCGCAATACAGACCTACGCAAGGTTAAAGCCTTTGGTGCAAATGATCGATCGTAGCGCGGTTTCGTACCTCATATTTAGGCCACGTAGCCGGTCGTCCTCATCCTGCACAATTCTTCCGAGAGCGTATCCTGGGAAGTCGAGCCTGTCCCCTGTTCCCCTATAACCTCCGCTGCGCTACAGGTACGGGGCCATACGACGCACTCATTGGCTGACCGAATTCTAGATGCCATCCCGGATCTTGATAGCAGCAGCGAGTTGCAGTGGATCAAGTCGAGGAATTGAGTCGGAAGGGCCACGCTTTCGAAAGGATCCATGTAACTGGATACAGCCCGAGAAGTCCACAAGCTCTAACATGTTGCTCGGTGAAACGCCACCCGCAACCAAAACTTCAATGCGATCTCCGAGGCTATGCTGCAATTCCCGCAAAGTCACGATGCCCGCCACAGCGTTGTTTGCGCCGCCAGATGTCAAGATGCGACGATAATCAAGCTCGCATAACTCGCCTGCCGCTTTGATTGGGTCGGAACATTGATCAAAAGCGCGATGGCATACGCAATTCGCGCCACCCACGGCTTCGGCAAACAACCGCATTGCCGCTATGTCCAATCGTCGTTCGGGTGTCAAACAACCTGCGGCAATTGCTTGTGATCCGCACTCCATTGCCCGTTCCGCGTCGTGAAGCATCGCATTAATCTCACGCGTGTCATACACGAAGTCCCCGCTCCGTAATCGAATCAGCGTCACTACTGGGATCGATACTGCATTCACCACTTCCTGTAGCATTCCCAGCGATGGAGTCACACCGTCGGTCTCAAGAGCGGCGGATAGCTCCAATCGATCGGCTCCGAGCTCTGTAGCCAAGATCGCATCTTCAATGGTGCTGACGCAAACCTCGATCAAATACTTACGATGTAAGGTTGGGTCACTGCGTGTTGTCATTCGAGAATCGCCTCGCGGACTCAGCATTAGCGGATAGAAATCTGACGACCAATACATTCCAGGAGAAACTCAAGCACTTCGATATGGCGCGTTGCATCGGCTAAGGTGTTGCCCCAGGTATACATGCCATGACGACGAATCAAGTAACCATACAATGGCGGATTCTTTGGATCGGCAACATAATCACGGACTTCTGCGGCGAGCTCAGGAATGTTCTGAGTATTGTCAAAAATGGGTAACCATACTCGCGACTCGTGTGTGGTGATCCCTTGCAATCCTTTGAGCATTTCAAAGCCGGCGATCTCTAAGCCACCTTGCGCAGCAAAATGTTCTGAAAGTATCGTCGCCCAAGGACTATGTGTATGCAACACAGCCCCTGCCCCCATTTCAACCGCCACACAATGCAGCAAAGTTTCAGCCGAAGACTTTGGTTGATTGGGTGAAATCGGATGGCCACTTGCATCGACTACCACAAAATCAGAGGGTTTCAAATGTCCCTTATCCATTCCGCTTGCGGTTACTAACAAGTGTTTTGGCTCATCTCCCACTACAACACTGTAGTTGCTGCTCGTACCAAGAGACCAACCGCGAGTCCACATCTGATTGCCCACATTGCGTAAGCCTTCGATCTGATCGTGATAATGGGCCAAAATGGAGGCGTCGTGCTTTGTCATCATGGTTAGGTAATGTTCAAGTTTAGAGAGGAAAAAGATGTGTGTAACAACAGCGATGCGCTAAGAATGCATTCTCGGTAGCGGATGGCCACGTGAGATAATCTCTGTCTCAGCAGCAGACAATTCGTCCAGCCGTTTCTTCACTTCATCCGCAGGAGCAAACAGCTTAGCAAGTCGCACATAGGTCGTGTGATGACGGGCTTCAGATTCAAAAAGTGAAGCATAAAATTCTGCTAACTCTGGATCGTTAACATGCTTGCTGAGTAGGTCGAATCTTTGGCAACTCCGAGCTTCAATCAAGCTCGCAACCAGCAGACGATCGACGGCTCGCTGTGGCTCATTGTTGCGAATCAGCTTATTCAATTCACGCCCATAGCTACCGGGCGGTTGCAATCGAAAGCGAATGTCACGCTTCTTCAGCAAATCGAGCACCATAAAAAAATGCTCTAACTCTTCATCGATGATGCGAGTCATTTCTTCACACAATTCGCGACTCTCTATGTATGAACCGAGGAGGCTCATTGCGGTGGCGGCCGCTTTGTGTTCGCAGTGGGCATGATCGATTAGGACCTCTTCTAGATGGGGTTCAATTCGTTGAAACCACCCTTCCGTAGAGGAGCTTTGGAGGTGAAGCATAGTCGCGGGGAATAATGAGGTTGAAAAAGGGGGGATATCCCACCCTGCCGACCCGAATTTCCCCCTGTCGAATGAGGGCGGGCGGGTTACAATCTGCTCTATGTTGTATCTATCCGCACAGAACTTGTCCAAGACCTTTGGCGACAAGACCATCCTCGATGGGGCTTGTCTTGAAATACGCGCTGATGACCGACTCGCACTCGTCGGTCCCAATGGAGCGGGAAAAACCACTCTTTTGAGGATCTTGACGCATGAGCAAGGCCCAGATGCGGGAGATTTTGAGGTCTCTGGAGGCGTTCGAATCGGGTATGTCAAACAGCACGCCCATTTCCCCCCCAATGCAACGGTTTGGTCCGAAGCGACCGCTTCCCTAGGTGACGTCCCGACGCTTGTCCCGGCAAGCGAGAAAGTTGCCGAGCAATTAGCGATCCACACTTCCGGACCAGAGCACGACCGACTCCTCATTGAATTCGAAAAGCTGCAATCACGCATTCTGCTCGACGATGCCTACAACTGGCAGCATCGAGTTGAACGTGTTCTTCAAGGTCTTGGTTTTTCGGCCGTCGATTTTCAAAAGCCAACCATTCAGCTCAGTGGCGGTCAGCAGAACCGACTTATGTTGGCTTGCGTGTTGCTCTCCAAGCCTGAGTTGCTGATCCTCGACGAACCGAATAACCATCTTGATGTCGAGTCCACTGAGTGGCTTGAAGAAACGCTCGCCTCATGGGTTGGGGCGGTGCTGGTGGTGAGTCATGATCGATACTTTCTGGATCGTGTTGCCAACGGTGTTCTCGAATTAATCGATGGTCAAATCGATCGCTTCAAAGGAAACTATTCGGCTTACGTCAGCCAAAAAGAATTGCGACTGGAAGTACAGCGCCGCACTTTTGAGAAGCAACAAGAAGAAATCGAGAAGCTCGAAGACTTTATTCGCCGCAACCATGCAGCGCAGAAAGCCACTCAGGCCGAGGATCGTCGCAAGAAACTGGAGCGGATCGAATTAGTTCAACGCCCACGTGAGATTCATACACCCAAATTTCATTTCCCACCTGTAACGCGTTGCGGCGATATCGTCTTGCGGGTTGAGCTGCTTTGCAAATCATTCGATAAACCGCTGCTCGATCGAGTCCATTTTCAAATTCAACGTGGCGAGCGTTGGGCCATTGTTGGTTCCAACGGTGCAGGCAAAACTACTTTGTTGCGTTGTCTTCTCGGTGACGTGCAACCCGACTCAGGCAAGATCACTTTCGGTACAGGGGTTAAGGTAGGTTATTTCGACCAGATGGTTCGTAGGCTCGACCTTGATCTACCACCGATGGAAGCGGTGCGTGTGCCGCACAAGGATTTGATCGACTTAGAGCGTCGCAATCTGTTGGCATCCTTCGGCCTTGCCGGTGAAGTTGTCACTAAACCGCTGAAGACGCTAAGCGGGGGCGAACGCAATCGTACTTTGCTCGCCTATCTATCGGCTCTTGAGCCGAACGTTTTGATTATGGACGAACCAACGAACCATTTAGATCTTTGGTCGCGTGAAGCGCTTGAAGCTGCGTTTCGTGCGTATCAGGGTACGATCTTGATGGTCACCCATGATCGTTATTTGGTTAACCAAGTGGCTGATCATATTCTGGTATTACGTGGTGGCAAGAGCAGCATCATCCCCGGTAATTACGACGATTATCGTCATTGGCTTAGCCAAGGGATGGCGATATCTGATCGTGGAAGTGTGGCGCTCAATGCAACGAAAAACAACAACACTAACAACAGTGACAAGACGGGCAACGACAAAGCAAACGCCAGCAAGGGGGGCAATAATTCTGCTCCCAAACGCAAGCGAAAGTTCCCTTATCGCAAAGTGGAACAGCTCGAAGAAGATATTATGACTGCGGAAGAGAAACTTCAGAATCTGCAAGATCAAATGTTGGATCCGCAAGTATTGCGTGATGGTCGACGCGTGAAAGAAGTGCAACAAGAGATTGAACAGATGCAAGCATCGTTAGCTCAGTTGTATGAACATTACGAAGAAGCAGTCGAGTTGAACTAGTTTCGAAAGATAGAAGACAAATTATGGTTTTCTGGTCAAAGAAGAAAAAAGAAGAGCCCAACACCGCTTCTCCTGGAGGTTCTGGTGATTCGTCCGAATCCTCAGGTGGTTTCTTTGCTGCGCTGCGCGGTGCGCTCAATAAAACGGCTAAGCTTTTACAAACGGATATCCGTGACCTTTGGAAAGCTGAAGGTCGTTTGGTCGACGATGATTTCTTGCGTGATTTGTTTGCCATTTTGATTCGATCGGACATTGGTACGGAAACTGCCACAAAGATCCGCGAGCAAATTCAAACCGACTATCGGGGCCGCGTCGTTCAATTCGATGAAATCATCAAGTTGATTCGAGCTCAAGTTTTAGGCCAATTGCAGCAAGGTGAAACAGCCTTAGCTTCAGTCGAGTCAGGTCCCACTGTGATTCTCGTCGTTGGTGTGAATGGGTCTGGAAAAACGACCTCAATCGCCAAATTGGCCAATCGTCTGACAAAAGATGGCAAAAAAGTATTGCTCGCGGCAGGCGATACATTCCGAGCGGCAGCCGTTGAGCAGCTTACGATTTGGTCTGAACGCATTGGCTGTTCGATTGTCAAAGGGGATCAAGGGGCTGATCCTGCGACTGTAGCTTATAAGGCCACAGAAAAGGCCAAGAATGAAGGTTTCGATATTTGTATCATTGACACAGCTGGACGTTTGCAGACTCAAACGAACTTGATGCAGCAATTGGATAAAATCCGGCGTGTCATCGGTAAGCAGATCGAAAACGCTCCGCACGAGGTTTTGTTAGTTCTTGATTCAACTGCCGGACAAAATGCGATCAGTCAAGCCAAGGGATTTTCTGCAGCCGCAGGTTGCACAGGGATCATTCTCTCGAAGCTTGATGGTTCGGCGAAAGGTGGAGTGGTTGTGCCCATTCGCCAACAATTTAACTTACCGGTGAAGTTCATTGGTGTCGGTGAAAAGATCGATGACATGCAAGTCTTTGATCCCGTCACTTTTACAGAAGCTTTATTCAACTTCGATAAGTAATCCTAACAATTTTTCCATAAACAAGGACGCCCACCATGCCCAAGCTCACAGTCACCGATGTCGGAACATTCGAAGTCCCAGCCGGTAAACGTTTGGTATTGGCTTTGCGAGAAGAAGCGGGGACGGATCAGCTTCACGCGTGCGGTGGCAAGGCCCGTTGTACAACTTGCCGCGTTGAATTTGTTTCAGGCGAACCAGACACGATGACTCAAGCCGAGAAGGATGTGTTGGCCGCCAAAGGTGTGAGCGGCGTACGGCTATCTTGTCAAATCTTGTGCAACCAAGATATGGAGGTGAAGGTGATCAGTCGTTTGGAAGGAAGTGGTCGCAAAGATTGCGGCAGCCCAGTTGCTCCCGAGTTATAGCCTGCCGAGAACGGGTGCCCGGATGTGTAGAGGTCGCATATCGGATAAGGCAGACTCGCTATGGCAATCGAATTTCAAGTCTTGGGCAAACCGCAATGTGACAACGCCTTGTTGGTTCGTATCAAGACGGGTCAGTCCATACATCGACTGTTGTTCGATTGTGGCGAAGGTTGTTTGGATGACTTAGATTTCTCTGAAGTACGAGAAATCGATCATCTCTTCTTTTCACATTTGCACATGGACCATGTCGCGGGCTTTGATCGCTATTTTCGTTGTAACTATGATCGGCCCGGTGGAACGAATTCGTTTTGGGGGCCGGTAGGTACCCACGAAATCTTGCAGCATCGGTTTCTTGGTTATTTGTGGAATCTGCATGATGGTATGAGAGGGCGTTGCTTGGTTCATACGATCGCACCGGAACGCGTTCTTTGTCATCGATATGAGCTTCAAGAAACCTATTCAATCGCTCATCTGCAGCCCACAAACGCCTCGATCGATCTACTGATAGATGAGCCCTCGTATCAAGTCCGTCCCCTCTTTTTGAATCACGGTACATCCTCAATCGGTTATGTGGTTCAAGAAAAACCGCGAAATAACATCGACATAGAGCGTTTAGAAAGCCTGAACCTCAAGCCAGGCCCATGGCTAAAGCATCTGCGCGGCGGCGGGGATCCCAACACCGATTTGGGACCGGAAGCAGGTGGAATGAGGTTGGGCGAACTGGCTGAAAAGGTCATTGTGACCACACCGGGGGAGTCGATCGCCTATTTGACGGACTTCATCGTCGATGACCAGGAAATCGACAATCTTGCAAAAAAACTGCAGGGTTGTCGACATTTGATATGCGAATCGCAATACTTGTCCGAAGATCGTGAACTTGCGGTAAAGAACCACCATCTTACTGCTATCGAGAGCGCCAAGATTGCGGCTCGCGCTCAAGTTGACGAACTGACTCTGATCCATATTTCTACTCGCTATTCTGAGTCGCAATGGCGTGGAGCTTTGCAGGAAGCCAAAGCTATTTTTCCGAAAGCAAGGTTTGCGACGCATTGGCAATAGATCGGGCTTATGGCAACCGAACAACGCGAACCCACAATACCAACGAATATTGGTCCTAAAATTTATGTCGTCATTGAGAAGCTAGCCAAAAATGCGTATCGAGCACGCTCGCTGCCACCCTTGAAAATTGACGAGATGGGGTCCAGCGAACGACGTTTGATCGAGCGTGTCCGCAACTTGCTTCCTAAGAAATTTCGTAAGCTCTCTGCTGCTGGCTGGGCTCGTCCGATGCCAGGCAACAATTCTCAACTTGCAGCGCCCAGCATAATGACGATTCAAGTTCCCTTCGTCATGCAAGAACTAAAGTCCGAACATAGCTTTTGCATCGATATTGAAGTTGTTCATTGGCAGATCGACGAGAAGAACTATTGCTACTTTGCACCTCTACTCGATCGCATGTTGATTGGCCGACCTGCGCATTGGGAGGGAGAGCCGATCATTCGCGAGTTCCGCAGTGAGATTGAGCGTAAAACGAAAAGTGGTGGCTTAGATTACATCAAAAACTGGTTGATGGGTAAGCAGGTATCGTTGCATATACTTAAGTTTCCGGCGACTTCTGTCACGCAAGAACGAAAAGGTTCTATCAAGAAGAAAGCACAGTTGCCCACGCTCAAGAAAACGTCGAGCAATATTCGCACCTGGCTGCGGGAACCTGTCTATCAACGTGATGAGCTTGCGGATCAAGTTGCCAGCTTGCTGATGTCCGATGTACCGCAATCTGTGCTATTGGTTGGCGACGCTGGTGTAGGTAAAACGGCCATTGTTCAACAGTTACCCGTGCGTCAGCCCAAATTGCCACCATTGTGGTCGACCGGCGGATCGCAATTGGTATCGGGGATGTGTGGTTGGGGCATGTGGCAGGAGCAATTGCAAAAGCTGTTGAGCGAGATTCGAAAAATCGAAGGTGTATTGCATGTTGGGTCTTTGCTTGAACTAGTTGAAGCAGGAAAGATCGATGATCAGCCGGGTGTTGCATCGTTGCTGAAACCCGAAATGCAACGGGGCAAAGTGCGTGTGATTGCGGAATGCACTCCTGATCAATATCAAAAGCTCGAAAGCCAAGATCCAGCGTTACTTCGCTGCTTTCTGCGCATCGATGTTAATGAATTGTCGCAAGCAGACAATATCAAGCTGCTTCAGAAAGCGGCCGAAAATTTACTTCAAACTCGTCAGGTTGAATTGGCTCGTGATGGACATGAATTGCGATTGGGCATCGACGAGGGCGTAATCGAGGCTCTTTATGCGCTCAGCAAAAGGTATTGTGGTTATTCTCCGATGCCTGGTATTCCACTTCGCTTGCTGCGAAGTGTAATAGGGACTCTGGCGAATGGCGAACAAGTAACTGCGAGTCGAATGCTGCAAGCGTTTTCGACTCATACCGGTTTGCCGCGATTCTTAATCGATGATGAAATCCCACTCGACTATCAAGAGTTGCAGCAACGATTGGCTCGGCGTGTTGTTGGCCAAAGTGAGCCTGTTGAGCTGATTGCCAACATGATCACGACGCTAAAATCTCGTTTACAACGACCTGAAAAGCCGCTGGCATCGTTTCTGTTTATCGGTCCGACAGGCGTCGGTAAAACAGAGATGGGTAAGACCTTGGCCGAGGTTTTGTTTGGCGACTCCAGTCGAATGGTCCGAATTGACATGAGCGAATATGCGACTCCCTGGTCGATTGGGCGTCTGACGGGTAATAGCGCTCAAGATTCTGGAACTTTGACAGGACCGATTTTGGATCAACCTTTTTCGTTGATTCTCTTAGATGAAATCGAAAAGGCTCATCCATCGGTGTTTGATCTGTTGCTGCAAGTATTGGGTGAGGGGCGTCTAACGGATACTGCTGGTAGGCGAGCAGATTTTCGCAGCTCTGTGATTATTATGACCAGTAATCTGGGTGTTGAATCGTTCCGAGCCGTTGGGACGGGCTTTAGCGGAACAGCTACCGAAGACTATCGGGAGCATTTCGAGCGTGAAGTTCGTCGCTATGTTCGGCCTGAGTTATTGGGGAGACTCGATCGTATTGTTCCCTTCCGCACATTGTCTCGTGACCATGTTTGCGCGATCGCAAGGCGTGAACTTGAAAAAGTGTGGATGCGTCCAGGAGTAATGTACGGAAAATGGCATATTCAAGTTGCCGATGAAGTACTTCAATGGGTCGCTGAACGTGGATATCAGCCACAGTATGGAGCTCGTCCGTTGCGTCGAGCCATTGAGGACCACATTGTAGTTCCTGTGTCGAAATTTCTGGTTAACAACAAGCCAAACGAAGAGCCCAATGCTGATCAGCGGTCTCTGGTAATTGAGTTGAAGGAAAACGAGATCAGCGTTGTCGAGAAGAGTATTGTCGAGAAGCAAGTCACCGAGAATTTATGTGAAGTTAAACCGAATGCAGAACAAAAAAGGATCAGCGCGGCCGAACTGGATCAGTGGCGGCATCTGAGACATAAAGCACTATTGACATTAAGTGGTGCGGACGTGCGCACTGCAAACGGGAACCTCGATCGCATTGAGCGGCAATTGAAAGAGTATGAGCGAAAGATCAAAAAGACCTCAGACGAAACACGCCGTTCGGCATTGATCAGTGCCCAGGGTTTTCTGCTATCGAACCGTAAATTGATTTCCGAGCGTCTGAGCCTTCTGGAAAGCAAAGTGCAGCGAATTGCAGAGCATTACCCCGCAGTGCTAAAAGCATTCCTGAATGGTGACCCAATTCAGAAGCACGTTGATGCAGGGCTTTTGGAAGTCGAATTGCGCAATGCCATGTTAGATTTGGATGTCGAAAGAGAAAAAGCGACCTTATGGTCGTTCTTTTATTGGGGTGCTCCGATTTCCGATTTCCGTTTCCTGATTGAAAGCCATGCTCAACGCTTTCGAGCCAAGCAAACATTTTGGCTGCTTTATGATTCTAAGAAGTTTGCCAAATTGAAAAAGGAAGAGAAGCTTCCTAACAAATATAAAGATACCGATATTCGACTTTGGATAGATGCCGAGTTGACTGCAGCTCGCAACACAAAGTCGCTGGGCGAGGTATCTCTCGAGCATGCCATTGGACTAGCTTTCGAAGCCACACCAAGTCGACAAAACGCTCAATTCATTGAAGACGAGTACGGCGTGCATTTTCTAAGGAAGCGGGAATCGGACACGATTCATAAGCTGAAAATGAAAGTGCAATTGTTCCCATCGAATATCGAATCGATACATTTGCCAAGTGGTTTTCGCGATATGCAGTTTCCATCAGGATTAGATCCAGTTCGACAGTATTTTCCGGTTGATGGTGTCGTCGTACATGTGCCTACAAAGCAATCCGTTGTGATCGGTTCAGGGACGTTGGCCGCTGCTGTCCAAAAATTGATGGAACGAATTCAAGAAGAAGCGGTTTGGAATCGAGTTGGCTTCAAACCTTTGCCCGTATCAAGCAACGCAACCAGCAGGCTTTTTTAGTTTACTTGCAACGAGACGAACGCTCATGATGCGAATTACGACAGCTTGCTTGGTCGTTCGGCAAGCCACTGCCATAGGCCAACAATATTATTGTACCGCAATAGCCGATCCGGTGCTGACAAGCAGCGACGTCGTGCTGTCAACGGCCATCCGTACTTTGAAAAAGGAGGCCAAACTACGCCTGGAGAGCGTAGCACGTACTCGCGATCAACCGCTGGTCAATCGTTGGATTTTTGATTCTGAATGGCAAACGACAACGGTAGATTTGTTTATTTCTTTACCTGATCGAACAGTAAAGGCTCGTTTGCCATTTATTCTTCAGCCTTTCGGGGCCAAGTTGATGGCCCAGTCACCCATTGTGCCTGGCATGAATTTGGTGTTGAGCCAAATCGAGCAGTTG
>JBILTA010000346.1:0-6036 GCA_044371785.1 Pirellulaceae bacterium
AGTTCCTAGCGATGTACCCCAAGCTCGCCGATGTGCTGGAAATGGAAGCCGAGTATCCGCTACAACAGTTCTACTTTCTCCCCTGGCTGGATCGCTATCTGGGGCAACATCGCCGAGAAAGCGATCGGCCACGCAGTTGGCTCGCCCCTTTGTATCGCTGGTATTGGTATCTCATTATCGATCTGGGGCTGCATCTCGTTCTGAAAGGAATCATGCAAGGCCTTAAGAATCGTAAGCTAGCTAAATGGTTCTTTCGAGTCCTAGCACCGTTTACCCTCCTGCGTAATTGGCGTGTCATTGATCATTCTCAAGATATGCTCATCATGGAGCACGAGCTTTTTCGACATCTTGAGATCGAACTTTTTGTACGCCGTTCGGATTTGCCCGAAGCGATGGAGATTTCGCGACAGTTAGTATTGTGGGCAGATTCAAGCACCACCCTTCCGCCGCAAACTCAGCGAATCATTGACAAAAATGACTTGCAAACTTGTGCGGAGAAAGCGTCAGGCCGATATACGCATCACTATCCGATTTGTGTACGCCGCGTGTTGGCCGATGATCTTTTGGTATCGATGTCAGGTGGTGGAGATGAAGATTATTACGCGATCAGTTTCATCACCTACGAACTTCCGGACGAGCGCGATGGGTTCTTACGCTTTGCTGAATTGCTGGCGATGGTGATGTTCCATCGCTTCAATGCTCGCTGCCACTGGGGTAAATATACTCCCTACCATCATCCTCAGATCGTTGCGAATTATCCTCACGTAGATGAATTCCTCCACCGCTGTCGTCAGTTTGATCCAGAGGGTCGATTCCAAAACGCTTGGATTAAGGCGACACTTTTTGGTGATTCAGTGATTCAGTTTTCAGTGATTCAGTTTTCAGTGATTCAGTGATTCAGTGATTCAGTTTTCAGTGATTCAGTTTTCAGTGATTCAGTTTTCAGTTTTCAGTTTTCAGTTTTCAGTGATTCAGTTTTCAGTGATTCAGTTTTCAGTGATTCAGTGGAGATCGCTAGAATTTCTGCTCTACTTCTCTACTGCTCTCCCATCTCCTTTCTCGCGCAGCGCCCCCGCTCCGGCACCGTTGGCGATCAGGAACATCATCGTCCCCATCAAGGAGAGATTCTTCATGAATTGAATCATCTGTTGCTGAGCCTGTTCACCTTCGAAGTTCCAAAAGTCATGAAAGAAGTAGGTGGCTAGAATCAAAAACACTAGTAATAAACTCGCTCCGATCTGTATCTTGTAACCAGTCACCACCGAGGCGCCACCCACCAGTAAAAAGACAATCGCTCCCACCAACATCACCGCCGGCATAGGCACACCTTCGGACCGCATATACTCCACTACGTTTTGAAACTGCGGAATCTTGTTTCCCAGAGCGCTCAACAAGAATATCACTGCAATAAACAAACGACCTGCAATCGACAAAACCGCTTTCATCACTTTCTCCGTCACTTTCTATATTTCACAACCCGTTCATGACAATTCAAAAACTAGAATTTCCGATGCACTCTCCGCGCGATACTCAAGCATCGATTCTTCGCTGATCGCAACACCGTCACCAGCATCCAGCCAATGCCCACCCACTACACCTTTACCACTCAACACTTGCAACCAAATATACTTCCCAGGCTCGATTGCTTTTTGAACCGCATTTCCTGGTTCAAATGTTCCCAAATAGATCCTGGCTTGCGTGTGAATCGTTAATGCCCCCTCTTCGCCTGACGGGGAAGCGACCAAACGTAGCCGATTGGTTCGTTCGCTAATATCGAACTTCCTCTGTTCATAACTCGGCTCAATACCGCGCCGCTCTGGCAACAACCATATTTGATAAAGATGCGTCGGCTCATGAGAAGAAGGATTAAACTCACTGTGAGTAATACCCGTTCCCGCGCTCATCCGTTGAAACTCGCCTGGTCGCAACACTTCTCCGTTTCCCATCGAATCGCGATGCTCCAGGGCGCCTTGCAGCACATACGTCACAATCTCCATATCGCTATGCGGATGAGTTCCGAACCCCTGTCCCGCCGCGATAAAATCCTCATTCATCACGCGTAGATTGCGAAATCGCATATGCTGCGGATCGTGATACGTTGCAAACGAAAATGTGTGATAAGTATCCAACCAACCATAACTGGCATGCCCACGCTCGTTCGCTTTCCTTACCTGAACCATACTCTCCCCTTTCTTCAACAAACCTTCCCTCGCTACATCTTTCTATCTCATTTGCATGACATAGCGTTTACTTACATGTCATGTATTTGTGCAAAAAAAATTTACGCGTCGTGATCGAGACTTGTTCGCGCCTTTTCGAGTAAGCGATTCAGCTCTTTGAGCTCAGTTGCCGACAAGTGCCCCAACAGCTTTTGATTCAATTCACTTAACGGTTGATCAAGCTGATTGACCAGCACACGACCTTTAGGAGTCAGATCGACATACACCACACGTCGATCTTGGGTACAGCGTTCACGTATCACCAGCGACATTTTTTCTAATCGATCGAGCAATCCGGTCATGGCGGGTACCACTTGCAGCATTCGCTCTGCAATTTCTAGACAGGGTAAAGGCTTCCCTTCGCCGCGTAGAATTCGCAAGACATTGTATTGCGACGGCGTCAAATCATATTCACGAAACAACCGACCTGCGCGATTCTCGAACTGATCTGCCGTGCGCAGTATATTCAAGAGCGCTTCATGTTGGGGCGACTCGAAAGGATTCCGCTTTTTCAATTCATCTTGCAAACGACTTTTGGCCATTTCCGCCTCCCACTCCAATTACCTTACATATCAACTATCGTCATGTCAAGCAATCTCCTCGACCAACAACTATCGATTTTTGGGAAAATTCGGAGAGAATAGAGAGCGATTTGAAGAACCAACCACCTAAAGAGAGTATTCCCTAACAGGCCGCTGAAGCAAAATATCACCTTCCCATACTTCTTTCCCAGAAGCTATCGTCGATGCCCAAACCATATTATGCATCCCCGTTCACTTATGCCTTCGCCACGGTCTGGCTTCTGCTTACCAGCAACTGTCTCAGTCAAGATGCATCAAGTTTCAAAACGCTACAAGAACAAGCCCGCCAAGCTTTGCTCATGCGAGACTCCCAAGCAGTTGCCCAAGCGACCCAACGAATTCGTGAGGCACTCGCAGATCGCGCCGGCGTACCGGAAGTACCCGACGAGTCACGCCCCATTCCTAAACTTTCGGCTCCTTGGTCCGATCTCGAAACCTCTCAAGCATTGCCCATCATTCGCAATTACATCCAAGCCAACAAATGGTGGCGACAAGATCTGGATCCAACTCAATGCAATCATGCGCTTCGAGAAGTGGCCACAATCATCGAGGCCTGTATCGATGCAGCCAAATTGGATACGCAAGCGGAACAGGCTTGGTTGAGCATTGCCAAAGAAGCCAGCGACTTTCTTGTTCATGCTCAGGCCCAAGCGGAGCTCGGCCTCTATCCATTCCCTGCTATGCGAAATGGAGAAGGCAAGCCTTTTGAAGTGGCGGAAGCATTTATGCGTCGGGCAGAACGCAATGGACAACTTGAGTCACTCGTTCGCAATGGCTGGATGATTAACGATTTAGGAGATGGCGGACTACAGTTTGATAACGGAGAAGCGGGCGTTGCCATACTTCATCTATACGAAGCAACGCAACAACCTGAACTATTGGCTTCGGCAATCCGCAGCGCAGATTGGGCTTACGAACAACCTGTGGTTTTGAATTGGAACTACAACAGCTTCACCATTTATCTACTAGCGGAGACTTATCGCGTCACACATAACCAGCGTTATATAAA
Organism: Pirellulaceae bacterium; assembly: GCA_044371785.1. Classification (GTDB taxonomy): domain Bacteria; phylum Planctomycetota; class Planctomycetia; order Pirellulales; family Pirellulaceae; genus JAFLCP01. Next base: position 3,810 of record JBILTA010000346.1, read on the forward strand.
TGAAGCCAAATCGCGGACGCTACTGGGCCTGCTGCCGGGACAGTTAAAGGAAGGTAAATACGCAGGCCGTTGGCTCGACCCGCACAATGCTCGACCTGCTTATCATTACATCATCCTTAGAGGCCTTCTCGCGCTGCTTGAAGTATTACCCGACAATGATCCCGATCGACCCGCCATTTTGGAGTCCATTCGTCTTGCTTTTCGTGCGCGCAACTCCGACTTCCAGGATGGCATCATCAACGCCGACTCTGCCATGGAGGCCTTATTGCGAGCTAAACGTTTACCTACAGCAATCGTCGCAGAGCTGGGAGAATGCGATATCGATACAGCCTTTTCAAACTTAGAGATCTACGGAATCGAACGCTGGCGAGCGGACAAACCGGCACTTGGGGCAATCGCGTGGTGTGGTTGGCTTCTTTTTCAACAACAAACAAAAGCAAATAAATAAACACCATGCCCCGCATTTCTGCCTATCTTCGATTCATTCGACTGGTTGTATGCAGTGCCGTGGCAGCATGTACGATGAACGCGATTGCCGCGGGCCAAGACGACTCGGATATCAAGCCAACAGAAAATTCTGTCCTTAAAGAAAAGCTGGAGACAATTCGCACGAAACATCAGCTGCCTGCGTTATGGGGTGGCGTTTTTCACCTAGATGGACGCAACGCAATGGCGGCGACAGGTGTGCGTCGCTGGAACAGCGAACCCCAAGTGACCTCAACAGATCCGATACACTTAGGCTCCTGCACCAAAGCGATGACAGCCGCTCTAATCGGACAGTTATGCAGCGAGGGTAAGCTGAAATTCGACATGACATTGCATGAGATATTTCCTGCCGAAATCGCTAAAGAGTCTTCGTGGAACGGAGTGACCGTCCAAGAGCTATTAAAACACCAAAGCGGGCTACCAGCGAATTTAGACTGGTGGAAACTGATGGAGGGTTCTAAAGATGTCGTCGAAGCCCGTCGTTCGTTACTGCTCTCGCTAAGCAAGAAGCAGCGTCCGCAAAAGCCAACTTATCTATATTCCAACTGCGGTTACACGTTACTCGGACATATCATTGAAAAAGCGGATGGTAGGTCATGGGAAGATTCGATGCGAGTGCGAATCACTCAGCCATTGCACATGAACACAACCGGTTTCGGCCCGATACTGAGTGCAGAAGAATTAGACCAACGGAAGACTGGGGAAGCTGAGCCGCTCAAAATCGACGTTCCCTTCGGCCATACATCCAAGCCATCGCTCAGGAATGTATTCTCAGGCCTGCTAGGAAAAGAGGTTCAAGCAGATTGGCACCCAGTGCAGATCGATAATGCTCCGGTGATGGGGCCAGCTGGAAGCGTACACACCACACTTAGCGACTGGGCAAAATTTACGCTTGTGTTCGCTGACCCAAAAGGAAATGAACGTCTGAATATCTCCGCCGATGTTTGGAAAAAGCTGTTAGAATCCGAAGTGAAAGATGGTTATGCTGGAGGCTGGATCATAACCGAACGGAGCTGGGCTAGGGGGCGTGTTTATACACATGCAGGCAGCAATACAACCTGGTATTGCGTTGTCTTTGTCGCCCCTGAGAAGAACCTCTGTCTATTGGCAGCCACCAACGCTTATTCCGCTGCGGCGATATCAGCGTGTGACGAAGCGTTAGTCAGCGCCCATCAAATCGAATTTAAGTGAACTCATCAGATCAGCACGAGCAATTAGTCTATGAAGTGGGAACAAGTACATATCACCGTCGACTATTCGGTTGTATGCGGAGATGACCCCTGGCCGGTGATCGAACCGATTTGGTGGCAAGTTGATATCAACGACACCCCTGAGGATTATGAGCTCAGCTTGCTGCAGTTTACCTTACCACAGCGACTGATGTTTGCATTTCAGTGGTATCGATCTGAAGTCAGCAACGGTGGCCATCAGCAGTTTTACTACAACTCGACAGGACGAGTTTGGCCTGACGTGTTAAAAGCTTTAGAAGCGATTGATGCACCTAACATGCGCGGCCTATTCTTGCGTTCGCTGGAAATGCTTCATGATAAACCATCGCTTGATCGCGACGATCGCTGCGAGCTGTTGGATAAACTGAAACCCAATTTTTCTAGCTTGGATGAACAATTCACTCGCATTGAAGAAGACGAAGGTATCGATGAACTAGTGATGCAGTATATCCAAAACCATCCCAAAGATTTCTATTTTGACGGCTTGGTCCGTCGAGCCGTTTTTCCTTGGT
>JBILTA010000347.1:0-6035 GCA_044371785.1 Pirellulaceae bacterium
CATGGTTAGCCTTCCTTGGGCTTTCGTTGGGCAACCATGCTGCTTTTGCATTTGCCAGCGATTCAAGTTCACTGGTAGTAACAGAAGATGAAGCATTCACTTGCAGTATAGAAGAAGAACTTCGGTATTCGGAAACCGCCACCGATTGTGGAGTTTCCTTCGAAGCGAATGAAGTCTGGGAAATCAGCACACGCCATTTACCGCAGAGCGGTTGCATGGCGACGTTGGATCCCCATAAGTTTCGTGTGTCGCGCTGGATGCCAAGTTGCGGTTGGATCGAATCGTCATTTGAGCAGTACCTGGCATCAGTTCGTGGAAGTGAGAAGAGTAACGACGATAGTGAGGCAAGTCTCGACTTGCACAATATTGTCTATGTGCACGGCAACTGGATGCCTGCCAACTTAACTCGCGATCGCGGCCTGTTGATCGGCCGCTATTTGGCCCAGCGCGCCCACGTCCCTTTTCGCTTAACCATCTTCAGTTGGCCCAGCACTCGCGAAAAACATGCCTTGGCCGACATTCGTGAAAACGCCGTGGTCGCCGAAGTGCAGGGCCTCTACCTCGGTACTTTGCTGCAACAACTTCCTGCGGAAAAACCATTGGGAATTATCGGCTTCAGCTACGGGGCTCGAGCAGTTACAGGAGCGTTGCATGCCTTGGGGGGAGGCACACTATGTGGCCGCACTTTATCGGCAGCTACTTACCCCAAAGAAATTCGCATCAGCCTTATGGCCGCCGCGATCGATCGGGCCTGGATGCTCGAAGGTGGGCGTCATCAATATGCATCGCGCACGATTTCATCTATTGTCAACTTGTACAATTCGAACGACCCCATTCTGCGACGCTATCACTTGATCTCTTCGTCCGCACGATCCACTGCAGCTGGTGTGGCGGGCATTATTCTACCACGTAATTGGCTGAACTTACCCCCTGGCGAAGGAACCGCAGTCGCTGCACCTAGCCACGTCCGACTACGACAATTTGATTGCCGCCCGGACCTGGGGCGTTCACACGACGAACGGAGCTACTATCGAGAATGCTCGTGCACTGTACACTTAATGGACCATGTTTTGTGGAATGATTGGAAAGAACTCCATGTATCAAACACCTCCGAAGTCGCGAATGAATCGGCCAAATAACCGCAGCATGCACGATTGCTTGGCGTTCCTCGACGGACGATGGGTTACCAATCAAGAAACCAATCTTCCACTCGATGATTGGGGTGTGCTGCAAGGTGTAATGCTCGTTGAGCGGGTGCGAACGTATGGCGGCAAGTTGTTTCAGTTGCCACGGCACATAGCCCGTTTACAAGACTCTATCACCGCGGTTGGTATCGATTGGAATCGCTGGGCAAATTTTGATCTTGCCGAAACCTGCGAGAAAGTTGCCGCAGCAGCTCTCGAAATGGTTGGCGATGGAAATGATGTTGGCATTGTGATTCTTGCTACGCCAGGTCGCGTGCATGGAACAGAGCCGACGCGAATTGTTCATGCTTCCGAACTCCCATGGAAGCGGCTAGCTAATTGGTATCGTCACGGACAAGACCTTATCACCGCCACGATTCGGAATGTACCAAACGAATGTTGGCCCGTTCATATCAAGACGCGAAGTCGCCTGCATTATTATCTTGCCGACCAACAAGCGGCCCAGGCGGGACCACATGCCGGGGCAGTCATGTTCGGAACGCGCGGACAAGTTACCGAAACGTCATTCGCCAACGTTATGATGGTCAACTCCCTGGGCGAAATTTTGGCACCTCGAAGAGAAGATGTGCTGCCCGGTATCTCGCTAGAATTGTCACTTTCTTTAGCCGCTGAACTAGGTATCAACGTGCGGTTCGAAGATATTTCAAGCGAGATGTTTCAATCAGCGCGCGAGATCATTCTTACCGGAACTAACGGTGGAGTATGGGGAGCAAGTTCACTCGATGGAGTACAGCTACTCGAAGCTGGTCACGATTCCGTTTTAACCCGACTTCAACGGAGTTGGGAGAAACTGGTCGGGCTTTCATTTCAAGAGCAAGCGATACGCTTAGCAGGTTTGTAACGATCCAATTGCCATCGAATCGTCCCTTGAGTCCCTAATAGTTCGATCTTGTCTAACTTCGATCTCGTTGGACGGCGTAGTCGCTGGACCTCAGGCCCTGTATGCGCAAAACATGGTCAGCTAGCTAAGCTCGCAACCAGCAAATCAACATCCCTCTGGCAAAATGGCAGTGGCGAAGAAGATGGAATTGCACCGCTTAGGCTGGGTAGCCGATAAGTCGCAGGGCCACTGGTGTGAAGCCAGTGGAGACCGGAAGCCTATCTCCATGAATGTTGCTGCGCTTATAGATCAGACACACAGCGGTCCATCGCACGGCCGAATCAAGCGCAAGTGCACCTAACCCGTCGGCACGCGGACGGCGGTGCGCAATAACAGGAGAAAGGTGTAAGGAGAACAGGAGAAAGCGACCGATCGGAGAACCTTCAGCATGATCAATCACCCTGTAAAATAGGTCATCTTCAACTCCGTTTGGCATAGGGCATTGATTCACGACCACATTTCGATCAAACTTTGAACGTCAAAGTTTCTTCCCTTGAGTACCCAATGCCCACCTATGAGTGACTCCAGCTTCTCTCGTCGACAGTTTATTGTTGCTTCTGGTGCATCGCTCGCTGCTACTGGTGTCATCGGGTCCACACCACTTCACCTTCAGGCGGAGTCTCCGACCGTGTCTTCTACCCCCTCTTTTCGATATTGTTTAAACACCAGCACGATCCGTGGACAAAAACTTGGCATCGTCGACCAAATTAAAGTTGCCGCCACAGCTGGATATGATGGGATCGAAATTTGGTTGGGCGATGTGGAAGAATATATGAAATCGGGCGGCAAGCTGGATGAGCTCCGACGCATTTTGTCTTCGGAAGGCTTGCAGGTTGAAAGTGCCATCGCCTTTGCACAGTGGATAGTCGATGACGATGAGGCTCGCCGTAAGGGACTTGAAGCCGCCCGCCGGGACATGGAAGTCGTTCGTTCGCTCGGCGGACGACGCATTGCGGCCCCGCCAGCAGGCGCGACCGACAAGCCCGGACTGGATCTCCGGGCAGCTGCTGAACGCTATCGTGTTCTTTGTGAATTGGGGAGCCAGTTTGAAGTTGCACCTCAATTGGAAGTGTGGGGTTTCTCTAAGAACTTACACAAGCTTTCCGAAGTACTGTATGTGGCAACCGAAGCTGCCCATCCGGACGCATGTATCCTGCCTGACGTTTATCATCTTTACAAAGGTGGAAACGATTTCTGTTCCTTGCCCTTTTTGTCGGGCACCAAGATTCATGTATTCCACATGAATGATTACCCCGCAGATCCCCCGTTAGCCACGATCAATGACTCGCATCGAGTCTATCCTACTGATGGAGTTGCACCTTTAGGATATATCTTCCAACATCTACGGGCATCGGGTTTCGCAGGCGTACTGTCGCTCGAGTTATTCAATCCGGAGTATTGGAAACAAGATGCGTTAGAAGTCGCAAAAACGGGTTTGGCGAAGATGAAGAAGGCGGCGAGCTTGGGGTAGAAAAAGGCACACGGCCACATGTCGCAGTTAGCGGAAGTTAGGTGAAAAACTCTAGCCGGGCGCCCCGGTTGAGAATACGTGTTGTCTGAATGATCACTTCATTGTTGTAGAAATCCTGCAATTGTTGTGCTGTTCGATTCGCCAGATCGATGTCATCCGTGAGGCCGAAAACAGTAGGCCCCCAACTGCTTTGGCATACGCCCCCTAATCCCAATCGTTGCATGCGCGACACCAGTCCAGCCACTTGATCATTGCGATACACGCCCCCCTGAATCGGCGCGAACTGAACTCCTGCCAGCTTGCCATATTCGTGTAGTGCGTTGCCAAAAACATCCCATCGTTGTTCACGAGCAGCCGGCACAATGGATTGGCAAATCAATTCCCACATCTCATGTCGATGGGGATTCGGCTTCGAAGCAACCTGAGCCATCATGCGATCTTCCTCGCCACCGCTCACCGTCGCCACTTGCGTCGGCGTAGCCAAGACCACCCATAGTGGCGCTAGATCATCCAGTCTTTGGCCAAGCTGTCCGTAGCCTTCATCGTTGTGACCTTGATCGATGATGAAGCCGCCTTGCAAGAAACCAAATGCACCAATGGTAGAGCGTTTACCGCGACCGCTCCACTGGATAAGTTCCGTTGCACTCTCCCAAACGCAGTCCAAAGCCAGGGCTCCGTTGTTTGGCAAAGGAACTTGCCCGTTTCTCGCGGTGAACATCCATTGGCATTTGATCAATGTGGCAGCCGCGCATGCAATCTGGGTACCTGTTCCAAACCCAGCGTGTTGCGAAGGTGTCTGGATCAACTCAAGTTCACCGCCCAAGGGAGCGTCATAAAAATTCAGCGCGGACGCAAGAGAGACTTGCTTCTCCAAACGCTTACAAAGATGCTGCCCTCGAACTTCGATACGAGAATTCACTTGGCTCCGCCTTAACACGGCGACCACCGATGGTCCCTCGACCATCATTCCAATTCCGCCAAATCGAAATGGATGTCCGGGAGCTGTTTCAAGTAGACCGCAATGCAAACGCGATCCCGTGGTAATCTTCCACATAACTCATCATCATCCTCATGCTTTAATCTACACAGCTGGTTCGCTATACGGCAATTCAAGGAATTTTGCCAGCAGTCCCATCGCGCGATGCTCTTGCTCACCGCCAGTCTTTTTCACACGAACGACGAGGTATTCCCACTCTTTTGCAATCTCATCAGGAGGAAGGATGTTTTTTCTGGTCGCCAGTATGGCTGCTTCCAAAACCGCATGTTTGCCGCGATTCCAGCCCCAAAAGGGACGAAGACTATTTTGCCCGATAACTCGCCCCGTTGCTACCGCCCTTGGTTGCGACACATCAATGGCGTCAAACTGCAACGCGTACCAATGGCAGGCTTCCGTAAGAATCCAACCTATTTGTGGCACAAAATACGACGGCATGTCGACTTTGACACCAATCGCAGCGGCTGCCAACAGATAACAATCATCGGTAACATGAAAAACAGCTCGACTGGTCCGCTGCAAGTTTCGGAATGTGGTCGATGTCTGAAATGGCTTTAGGGTCCAGCTTTGTAAGTCGCGATCGACGACTGGTCCCATTGGCGCATAATGCAACGAACCATCTTCATGTTCTGTTGCCAAAATACCTTCAATCACCAACGGCATTCGTTAACTCATCTTTCTCATTGCGTTCTACGGAACTTCCCACCAGGGCTTTTCATCCCACGGCTCAACATCCACAACGTCCTGGCGAAACCTTACCTCACCCACACAGTCGCTCTCAGGGATAGAATCACTCACATGATGACCGGTAAGCGAAAGAAAATTCGCCAACAGACGAAAACCGCCGATGGTCATAATCGACTCTGGATGAAACTGCACGCCCCACACAGGCCGCTCTTTATGCTTGAAGGCCATGATGAGATTTGGGTCACACGTCGCCAATGGCTCGAGTGACTGAGGCAATGAATCATGATCGACCACCAATGAGTGATAGCGAGCCACTTGCATGGGGTTCGGTACACCTGCAAAGATTCCATCACCAGCATGTCGTACCAAACTAGTTTGACCATGGATCGGTCGTGGAGCTCTCACCACTTTGCCGCCGAACGCCTGCCCGATCGCTTGATGCCCTAAGCAGACACCAAAAATTGGAATCGACGCACATCGCTCGATAATGTTTAGCGAATTTCCCGCCTCATTTGGAGTCTGTGGGCCTGGTGAAATCAGAATGGCCGAATAACCTCGCTGCAGGATCTCTTCTGCTCCAATCTTATCATTGCGCACGACCTCGGTTTCCTGTCCCAAGCGACGGATATACCGATCGATGTTGTACACAAAGCTATCGTAGTTATCGAGGATCAATATCATGCTTGCGATACCTATGTCGAACCAAATCAATGGCTCTGACTAACCCCTGAGCCTTATGCCATGTTTCCGCTTCTTCAGAAACCGGATCGCTATCGGCAACGATGCCACCTCCAGCTT
>JBILTA010000029.1:0-18134 GCA_044371785.1 Pirellulaceae bacterium
CGAATATTCGAAACTGCCTGGGAATCTCTAACTCAAAATGTCTTTCACCACGTTGCCATAGATGTCGGTCAGTCGATAGTCACGACCGGAATGGCGGAAGGTAAGCTTCTCATGATCTAAGCCCAGGAGATGAAGAATGGTCGCATGGAAGTCATGGACATGCACTTTTTTCTCGGCGACATCGATGCCATATTCATCAGAAGTGCCATAAGTAATACCAGGTTTTACGCCCGCTCCTGCCAACCAAGATGAAAAGACCCAATGGTGATGCTCGCGACCCGCTGCGTTGGCTGCAGCGTTAAACGGTGTGCGACCGAATTCTGTAGTCCATACGATGAGAGTTTCGTCAAGCATACCGCGATTCTTGAGGTCCTGTAGCAAACCGGCGATTGCTTGGTCCACATTTTTGGCCAAAGGGACATGAGTCATCATGTCACCATGCGCGTCCCAATTATTGCTTGAGCCAACATCGATCAGCTCAACAAAACGTACGCCTCTTTCAATGAGTCGCCGTGCTGCCAAACACTGCCATCCAAAGCCGCTTGTACTTCCTGCTTGCAATCCATACAAATCGAGTGTCTCTTTGGATTCCTTAGAGAAATCAAACGCATCGGGCATCTCCATTTGCATCCCGAAGGCCGTCTCGTATGTACGAGTGCGCGCCAACAATTCATCATCACCGGGGCGAAGGGAGGCATGTTGGGCATTCATCGCTTGAAGGAGTTCTAGTTCCTGGGCTTGGCGGTTTTCCGATGGCGCGCGACGTTTAATGTTTGCAACCGGTTCTGCACCAGGCACGACCAGCGTCCCTTGATGGGAACCTGGCAAGAAATCGTTTCCCCAAACTTGTCCACCGGCGTAAGGAGTGAAAGGAGCGATCACGACAAACGATGGAAGGTTCCTATTTTCGGTACCTAAGCCATAGCTAACCCAAGAACCAACGCTTGGTCGCGCGAAAGTAAACGATCCGGTGTGTATCCCCAACGTTGCTTCATAGTGATTCGTGTGATCCGATTTCATTGAGCGAATTACGCACAAATCGTCTACCATCTTCGCCATATGCGGAAACAAACTGCTGACTTCGGTCCCACATTCACCATGTTTGGAAAAATCCCATTGCGGCTTCTTGAGGAACATGTTGAAGTTCCCTTTGCGTCCCTGAAATTCGTTGACGCTAATAGTCTTTCCAGCATCGCGAAAAAGATTGGGTTTGTGATCCCAAGAGTCCACATGCGAAACACCACCGCTCATAAACAGAAAAATGACATTCTTAGCTTTTGCTGGAAAATGGGGCGGCTTGACGGCTAATGGGTCCGACGAAGCAGAAATAGTGCCGTCGAGCGAGTTCACAATCGCAGGAAACAACAACGAACCTGTTACCATCGATCGGAGCATTGCGCGTCTTGTGGGAAGTTGGTCGTTCATGATGTCCTAATCCACGTAAAGAAAGGCGTTGCTTCCGAACAAGGAACGAAGATAAGCCGACAAGGTTTGTCGTTCTGCTTCTGCATCGTCCATACCAGAGAGTTCTTGCTTGTAGCGTTCGCGAAAGCGCTGTGCCAACACTAGATCCTTTTCGTCAGCCGGTTTTCCGGTAGCTTCGAGCAACGCTCGAGAAACCTTTTGATCGAATGACTCCGTCCCAGATGAGAGTCGATCGCGCCATACGTCGGCCCTTTGATGTATCATTGGGTCGTTAAGAAAGAAGAGCGATTGCGTCGGGACTGTTGTTCCAAAGCGAACTGCTGTTGAAGTGTTGGGGTCAGCACCGTCAAATAGGGCTAGAAATGGATGACGTTTGATACGTTGCACCATTAAATAGATGCTTCGTTTATCGTGATCGTAGACGGCATTATAGGGGCCGTGTTGTGAGAATCCCCATGTGATGGGCGAAGGAAATGGGTGGCTGCTGCCTGGCGATTCGTCCAATGTTTGACTCAGCATCAGTATGGAATCACGAATCTCCTCCGCATCTAATCGGCGACGTTCGAACTGATAATAGGTATTCGAAAGGTCTTGTTGTGTTGCGAGTTGAAGCATCTGCGGCAGTGGCGTTGACGCTTGCTGATAGGTGGCGCTCTGCATGATAAGGCGATGCAGCGTCTTGATGGACCAGTTCGAAGCCATAAGTTCACTGGCCAAATAGTCCAATAATTCTGGATGCGTTGGGGGTTGGCCTCGTACACCAAAGTCATTGGGGGTCTTTACCAAACCACGCCCAAAATGGTATTGCCAAACGCGATTCACCATGACACGTGCCGTCAATGGATTTTCTTTGGATGTTAACCACTCGGCTAATGGTTCGCGGCCGCTTCCCACTGAATCGGACAGATTGCGATTGTTGCCTACGACTTTTATGAAACCGCGAGCTACTTCTTCACCCAGTTGATCGGGTTCTCCTCGCTTTTGAATTCGAGCGTTAAGTGGTGTGCCTTCTGATATGGCGTACGCCATCGGGAATGGACCATCGATAAGAAGTCGATTTAACTCTTCGGCTAATTGTTCACCTTCTTGTTTAAGTCGACGGATCTTCTCTCTTAGGTTTTTAGCCAAATCACGAGAGGTCTGATTTGTTTTTTGCTGCTCTTCGTTGGGTTTCGCTTCGAAATTGGCCAAGGGTTCCGAGCGAATAACAAAGTTATCTGCTTTAAGTGCAGGTCGAACACCTCCAATATGGCCATAGCTATCGATAAAAGTATAATCGATTGCACCATTCCAGTTTGTAGCGAATTCACCTTCGAAGGTCGCCTCCTTTTCTTGTCCAAAAAGTTGTCCGCGATACGAACGTTTGTTTAAGTCGAGAGTCAACTGCACTTGATACCATTGACCTGCGACAAGTTCGCCTACAGCCTCACGATTGTCACCGCTTCTTCGGAAGAATTGTTTGCCATTAAAGAAGAGTTCCACTGCTGCAGAGACGCCTGGTCCTTGGCCGATGTAGTAACGCCAAGAGCCCTCACCACCTCGTGTTATATCGGAGGGTGAAAAATCAAAACTGACATACAACGTACCGTTAGCGCTAGGGACTACGTTGGGGAATGTGCAACCGAATCCGTCGTATTCACTCCGATTCGGCATGAATACCCCCAAGCGACCGCGGGGATATTGATTTTCATAAGGACTTGAGGCATCCCCGCTTATCTTTACAACGCTATTTGGCCCAGCATTCCATGGGCTCGAAGGTGCCTGGTCAATCATTTGTTCATCGAAGTCACCTTCGATGCCTACCAGTTTTGTTAACTCGGTTTGCAACTCCGCAATGTTCTCAGATGACGTTGGAGTGGGGCTACCGTGGGCTTTTGCCGGTAGAATAGCTTCATTTTCCAGCGCGAATTGATCGAACGAAATACCCGGAAACGGCTTACCTTCGATCAGATTCGAGGCAAAGGTCAGCCATCCCACGGAACCATTCCACTTAGGATTCAAGGGGCCTATTTCAATGGGCTGTGCTGTCTCGCCATTGAATAAATTGGCATGAAACTGCTTAGCTTCGATATCGATGTCGATCACCAAATTGTACCAGCGATCTTGCGATACGTTCGCTTCACGGATGACTGTTTCGCCGTGCAAAAAGGCAATTCGAGTTCGAGATAGATCGATCGATATTGCCGGTTCAGCCCCATACGTGCCTAGATAGACTCTGTGTGATGAGATATGGTTTTCGTCACTCGAGGTAATTTTGAAATCGAGATTCGCGAAAACGCGCTGATGTGTGTCTGTGGTGCGAATAGGATACAGTGCCTGATCGATTCGATAAGCGGCCGTCTGTGAGGGGACGTGTGCCCCCACTTTACCGGACGGGAAAAAGTTTCGATATGGGCTTTGAGCACCCCCACTCACTTCGATCGTTCCGATATAGTTCCAAGGAGGAACGAGCACGCCATTACTCCCTCCCGCTGCCGGTGCTTGCAATTCAAAATCGCCATCAATATCAGATATAGAACCGAGGACAGCATTTGGGATAGGGATATTTCTGGCTTGCAACAGACTTGTTAATTCCGCGATGCGATCTCGATAAGTACGCCATTGTTGGCTAGCTTCCGCGGGTGGAATCATCGGCATTAACGAGCGAACTCGAGGCTTTTGTTCCGAGCCGGGAAAGGCATAGCGCGTGCTAGAAAATATTCCATAAAGCGCGTAGTAATCTTCCGTCGTGATAGGGTCAAATTTATGGTCATGACAACGTGCGCAGCCTAGTGACAATCCCAAGATGGATTGCCCAAGAGTGTCCAGAGTATCTTGGATTGTGAGATGGTGATAATTCTCGGAATCGAATCCGAAGCGTCGTGACACAGCCACAAAGCCGGTGGCTGCAACACACTGTTCGTATTCGCGTGGAGAACGTGAGACGCCAATAATGTCGCCAGCAATTTGTTCGCGAATAAATTCATCGTAAGGTTTGTCGGCATTAAAGGCATCGATTACATAATTGCGATACTTCCAAGCTGTGGGCACTGGATAATCAGCCGTCTCACCTGCGGTATCGGCGTAACGAACCACATCCAACCAGTGGCGTCCCCATCTTTCTCCGTAGGCCTTTGATTCCAAAAGCCGATCGATTGCCTTAGGCCAGGCATCGGGGCTGTTGTCGGACATGAACTGTTCGAGAAACTCTGGAGTAGGGGGGAGGCCCGTGAGATCATAACTGGCACGGCGCAGTAAAGTAGCCCGATCCGCTTGAGGAGCTGGCGAGACTCCAATCTTCTCTTGGGCAGTTCGAATGAAGCGATCGATATCATTTTTGGGCCAAGATTGATCCAAAGTGATTGGAACAGGAGGATTCGAGATCGGTTGGAAAGCCCAATGATTCTTGGTTTCAAATTTTGCAATGGAAGCAGGCCAATGGGCGCCTGATTGGATCCATTGGGCAAAGTCAGCAATTTGATCCGCACGCAGCGCTTTGGATTTTTCGGGCGGCATGGGCGAGACGCCCTCTTCTCGCCGAATGGCTTGAAGCAGTAGACTTTTTTCAGGTTGTCCCACCTCAAACACCGGGCCAGAATCGCCCCCTTGCAACAGCGCTTCGCGCGAATGCAGTAACAAGGCCCCTGATGTCTTTTGTTCGTTGTGACACGGTAAGCAAGAATCAACAAGAATAGGCCGAATCTTCAGTTCGAAAAATTCGTCTTGATCGTCCGACAGTTTTGAGTTCACTGGCGTGTTGAGTGTTGTATCTTGACCTGGCAGTGAGGCTCCCACGGCGACGAAACAACTCACTATGCTGACAAGAACTAATTTGACACCGGAAGGCCGACTTCCCCTCGGCAAGGTGATCATTGCAAGCTCCATCCTTTGCGATATTCACGTTGAATGAAAGGGGCCGCTTTATCGGTGTTGGTTACCTTCATCGCCTCTGAGTCCCAATAAATCTTCTCACCTACGCGATAAGCGACATTACCGAGATGGTTGGCTTCTGTGAGCCAACCGGAGTATTCAAAGTTACAGGTCGTAGGTTCGCCCGTTTTGCACGCCTGAGCCCATTCATCGTAATGGCCAATCGACGCGGGAATGTAGGGGTCGGGCCGTTTGAAATCGGCGAACTGTTTTTCTGGCAGCAGCAGATGTTGTCCGTAGTTGGAGAGGAGCATCCGTCCTTCGCTACCTACGAAAAGTATGCCGCTATCCCATTGCGGAATTCCGCCCGTTTTCCATAGTTCAGGTTTTTCCTCACCCTGGTACCAAGTCAATTGAACTGCTGGCATATCTCCTCTTGGTCCGTATTCATAAACGGCTCGCATCGAAGCAGGAGCGATTTCAGAATGAGCGGGAGGTCCGAAGGCTTCGATCGACAAGGGGGCGTGCAGTTTCAAAGCCCAAAACGGTAGATCGTTCCAATGAGAACCCAGATCGCTCATGGTACCGTTTCCGAAGTCCCACCAGCGGTACCATTTGGGACCAGGGAAATAAACATCGTTATAGGGACGGAAAGGAGCTGGTCCAACCCACAGGTCCCAATCAAGTCCAGGGGGTACTGGTGACGTGTCCTTAGGTCGTTCGCTAACAGAGACAATATCGCCATTGCGCTTTGCGGCTTCTGCTGATTGAAGTCCCCAAGCTCGGCCAACCCAAACATGAACTTCTGTGACGGGCCCAATAGCGCCAGTTTCGACTAATTCCACGACGCGGCGATAATTGTCACCGGCATGAATCTGTATTCCCATCTGAGTGGCGACTTTGGCTTTGGCAGCTGCTTCACGAATCACTCGCGTTTCGTGAATGTTATAGGCGAGCGGTTTTTCACATAACACATGTTTGCCCAATTGAAGGGCAGGGAGTGTGGCGAAGGCGTGGGTATGTTCTGGAGTCGACACCACCACAGCGTCGAAATCATTTGCATGTTCGTAGAGCTTGCGGTAGTCGGTATAAACTTTGGCATTGGGGTGCTTCGTTCGTGCTCCGTTCAAGGCTGCTTCAGAAACATCGCATAGTGCCACGATGTTTTCCTTTTGAGCCAGATGGTCCATTTTGAAACCACCCGCTCCGCTTACCCCAATAATTGCCAGATTGAGTTTATTATTCAGTTCCCGTCCCCGCAAAATGTTAGGGGCCGTAATCGCAGCGGCTGTGGCGAGAGAAGTTGTGGTAAGAAACTGCCGCCGTGTTGAGGGACGAGTCATACGGGAACTCCATGCGAAGATTAGCAAGGTGAGGAGGGGGGAGGGACGAACGGGTGGATTATAGCCGATGAGCACCCTCATTACAAAGCGAAATCTCACCAAAATAAGGGCCGCCGCGCGAGAACAGAAGAAACCAGATAGTTGGGTAGGAGAGTGATTCTGGTAGGTTCTGCGGGAGTTGAGGGATCAAGCCTATACAGCGAGCGTTGGGCGTCTGGTCAAAAAATCCGTTGGCTGGATGCACCAACATGGTTAGCTGGGGTTAAGCTAGACTAAAGCCAGTCAAGGAAAATTTTCTTTCGATGCCCTCAGATTTCTTGCGGTGAAGTACTTATGTGACTATCGAGATGTTCGACGCTCTGTCACCACCAGCTCTCTCGGTTGCCGCGTCGCACTTACGTTTGTACGTGTGAGGACGTACAAATGTAAGTGAAAGGAAGTTGCCGTTACGGCACGCAACCAGCAAGCTTGAACTTCTAAAGACGCATGCGATTACTTGTCCGACAGGAACTCGGACAGGCTGATCTTACCGTCCTCATTGGTGTCTTTCTCATTTAGCCCCTTCATTTCGGCATCCGATAATACACCATCCTCATTCTTGTCGAGTTTCTGGAAATCAGCTTCTCCCTTGTCGCCATTTTTCTTAGGCTTTACTTTTGGACTATCCATGTCGTCTTCCCTGGTCTCAATGAATTCTAGTCCATGCGCGGCCACGTCGAATTCCTTGGGCCAACGCGTGAACTGGTCGTACTTTACTTTGCGGAAATTGGTTTCGGTCAGAAGGATTGCAGTAGAAAAGTCCGTACCACGATAGTCCGCGCCATAATAATCGGTTCTGTATGAATGATCGAAACCCTTGGCTCCTCGTAGATTGGACCCCCGGAATTTCATTTCATGTGTACTTGTTCCAGGAAAATCCACGCCTGAGAAATTTACACCATTGAACGTTACGTTTTTGAATGAGGGGGGATCGATCGTGCACTTATGAAAGTCCGATCCTGACATATCTGTTTAGCTGAAATTGGTGTGCTTTAATTTTGCCCAATGGAACTTGCAGTTCTTGAGACTTGCTCCTTCGAAGTTTGCATTGTAAGTATCGTATCTGCAAAGTTTGTATTATTTAAGTTCTGCTTAGAGAAGTCGCGATCCAAGAGATCTTGACCCTTGAAGGTATATCTGTACTCCTGTTTTTTCATTCGTATCCTCTTGGTTAAAAATCCCATTGCAGGAGAGAATACAAGCTAACATCGATACCCAGAGTGCAGTGGAAAAACTTAAGTTCGTTGCGTATGTACCTTTACTCGAAGAAAACGTCGTTCACTTCAGCGAACGACTAAACATGGGAAATGTTCGACAATGAGCAGAGGAGATGAACGGTGTTATCTGGCTAAGTTTGCGAGCTCGAAAATGACGCGAAAACCCAGGGCTTTATGTGCGTAGGCTGCGGTCTGGGCCTTCCTGGCAGCCGAACGGCATGGCGCGACATCTGAAATATAGGCTCCACCACGTATGACACGATGCGTTCCGCTTCTAGGAATAGTTGGATTCCTAGCGTCGTCCCATAAATTGGCTTTGTCTTCCGAGGTGAAATTGGCCGAGATCGGTGCACTCAGCACTTCGTGTATTTGTTGGAGCAGATCGACTGGATCGCCCTCCTCAGTAGAAAGACCTCGCGTTCCCAGGATAAGACCGTCTGGCCTCGAGTCGTAATAGTCATCGCACCATTCGGCGACATTTCCTTGCATATCATGAGGGCCAAACGAGTCTGGTGAAAATCGGCCGACGGTCTGGGTTCTATCAAGCGCTGGACTGCGACTTGCGTACCAGTGAGGCACATCGGATCGAATTTTGGCTTGCGTTTCACCGATTATTTGGCCAGTCGAAAACGCTTCGACCCTGCCTGCCCGACAAGCAAACTCCCATTCGGATTCGGTTGGTAGACGATACACGCGATTTGCTGACATTTCATCTGGCAGTTCGCTTATACGAATCGAACAGATGAAGCCTGACTTGCATGAAATTGAATCCTTACGTGGCTCTGTCGACAATCCGGAGAATTGAACCAAAGAGCCAAATAGAACGTGATGATTTGGGGTACATTACCGCAGCGATTTCCGTTGCTGCGAGCATCTTATTCCAAAAGGCTGGGCACGAATTCGTAGAGACGGCGTTTCGCTTCCTGGCTAATCTGTGGAAAAGGTTGCCGGGGAGCACCAACGGGAACTCCCAGATATTCCATCACGGCTTTCGCGGCTGGCATATACCCTCCACAGCTACACAACAAATCGACCAGTTGTACCGACTTGAACTGCTGCTGTCGTGCGGTTTCTATATCACCATTGCGAAACGCTGCGATTAACTTGTGATACAACGGTGCAGCGAAGTTGTAGGTACTTCCCACAGCCCCCTGACAACCGAGACTCAAGGCTGGCAACAAACATTCATCGATACCAAACAAAATGTCATGAGACGGATAGTGTTGCACCACTCGTTGAAAGGCGATCAGATCGGCATTCGTAAACTTAAGTCCTACAAGGCTGGGAATCTGCGATACGGCTTTCTCCATGTAAGCTGACATCGAAAAACTCGAGCCTGTTAATGAGGGAATATCGTAGAAATAGAATGGTGTGTCTGGGCATGCCGCCGCAATGCTCTTGGTCCATGCCAACAGCTCATCAAGCGATGCAGATTTAAAATGGCTCGGAGCGAGCGCTGCCACTGCCACCGCACCATGACTTCCCGCATGAGCCGCTAATCGTTGAGCATCCTTCAAGCAGTTTGCTCCAACATGAACCACAACCTTCATCGAAGTGCCCGCTGTTACCTTAAGCCACTGTGCGGCAACAGCAAGCCGCTCGTCCAACGTAAGCGAATGACTCTCGCCCGTACTCCCAACTACAAAAACGCTACCTATCCCCTTCCCTGCAAGAAACTCTGCTTGTTTTTCGATCACGCTTAAATTCACTTCGCCATCGGAATCAAACGGAGTGTGAGTTGCCGGAGTGAGGCCAGGTAGATGTAGTTTCATACAGAAAGGGATTTCAATGAAAAGTAAGTCTTGGAATGGGAATGATGTTGCCTGTAAGTTATACCATTTCTGCTAACATTTTGGATAGCAATTGCTCGCAATACCAGAGCGATCGAGGAAGATGGTAGGGGCCTTTCCACGTATTCCCCTTAAGCCTCACGGACGGCGAACCGTCGCGATGTAAATATCCGTACCATTCGCCATGCTCAGTGTCGGCGAAATTCTTGAAACTCCACGTTGCCAGTTCGGCAAATTGCTTTTGGTAGCGATTTTGTGAAGTGAGCCGATAGGCCAGCAAAGTAGCGATCATCGCTTCGCAATGCGGCCACCAAAATTTCATGTCGTGCCAGTATTCTTGAACTGGTCCATTCTTTAAATCACGGAAATAGAACAAGCCACCATACTGCTCGTCCCAGCCTCTGTTCCACATGGCATCGAGAATGTTACATCCGAGTTGAATCCAGTCTGACCGCGACGATTTTTGCCCTTCATGCATGATGAACCACGCACATTCGATGGCATGACCAGGATTGAGTGTGCGGCCATCAAAATGGTCTAAGATTTCTCCATTCTGGCCTACAGTTTCCAGCAACACGGCAAGCTCAGGCTTGTAGAAAAGAGTCTCGATCTTCTCGATGCTCCACTGAATCCACTCGCTGCATTTTTTTCCGGCAACTTGAGCATCACCTGTCACATCCATCATGCCACTGCAGAGATGCAATGCGAACATGAAAGGTCCAAGTCCAAGCATCGGTCTGGTATGAATATCAACTTTGGGAGGAATCATTCCTGGCGTAAATGAGTACTTGAGATATTGTTCGAGGTACTTTAGGGCACGTTGGAGAAAGACCTCTTCCTGCGTGACACGGAACATCGCAGCGTTACCTTGTGAAGCAAATGCTTCGCTGTAGACATAGCGACGCATACGCAAAGGGCGACCATCACGCGTGACCGTAAAATAGAGTTTGCCATTTGGACTAATGGCGTGGCGTTCTATAAATTCAAGCGCGGATCGGGCGAGATCAAGCCATGCTTGCTGAGGACCATAGCTATAGGCAGCAGTGGCATAGGTCCATGCCGTTCGACCTTGGAACCATATCGACTTATCCGTGTCGAGTTGCCGCCCATCACGGTCCAGTGACGTGATGATGCCACCAAATTCTCGATCGAAGCCATTTCGCAACCAAAATGGCAACACATCATCCAAGAGAGTGCTACGAAAAAGATCACAATGCTGCCGTGCGGAGAAACCTTCGATGATTGTCATAGTGTAGTTAGCTGCTTCTTGCTTCAGTGCTAAGAACGATAAATCCTAAGTTTTTGATGGATTAGGGTAGAGGAAGTGTAGGGTCACCGAAACACATGAATTTCATGGCTTGAAAGTAAATACTTGGTGGGTACCAGTCTGCATTGGGCTGCAGTTCGCTTAGACGCTGTTCGCGGTGATAGTAGGCCACTGCACCAGTCCAACAATCGCCAAGACGAGGCTCTTTGTTTACAGAATATGCCTGAGCAAAACCTACCAATAATGTGAGCCCACATGGCTGGCTACCCGTATTGCACCCGATATAGGCGATTGCTCCATTGGGTCCGCTGCGCAACAACTGCTCACCTAGTCCCGTAGGATTGTATTTGCCGCGCTGATAACAGGCAGGAGGTGGCGGGGGCGTTTTGAAAACTTCCCCTAAGTTGGTTCCGATATGCTCTTCGCCCGCCTGATCGACATAGGCTTCATACGGAGGTAACGTGGCAAAACGGGCCGTCGAACAACCAGCGGATAAAACAACCGGAAGTCGATCCGAGTTTTGAATGTCCTTGATGGCTGTCACCGGAAAACATTGTTCCCACCGATCATCTTGCCCATGTCCTGCATGCATCACCATGCCCATGCCCTGTGAAAGCAGTTTTTTGAGTTCGGACTCATTAGGCGGCGCGGTTTCAGCATCGCGCCAGCGTCCGTAATAGCGTTTTTCCAAGTTCCAGCTATCCCCCAACAACTCGGCCGCTTGATCTAATGCAGGGCGACTGTCAATCCAACCATCCACGGAAAACAACGCGAGTCTTCGCAGAGCTTGACGTTCATCCGAGCGGACTCGCGATTCGTAACTCATGCTTTTGCTCACCAACAATCGCACTTCTGCTTCTGTACTTACTGGCCAGCGACCGACAGCAACATCTGGCAGATAATCGATATTGTCAAAGTTAATGGAGTCCTGTTTGTTATGTTCCCCACGAACTTCTCCAAAATACTCACCATGAAATCCGTCGCTCTTTGCATTCCAGTTTTCGAACGAACCGTCTGGCTTGGCCAAATCACTGTAATAGAGATCGGATGGATAGAATGCATAATGGAATGCAGGCTCAGTTACTCGATCGAGTACCATGTAACGCACGGGCATCACATCGGCATCTCCTACCAGCAGAACATAACCGCAACGTTTCTGCTCCCAACGCTGAAATAGAAATCGCTTCAGTTTTTCAGCGTCATCCCACCCCTCCGTTGCTGCTAGTATTTCCTCGAGCACTACGAATTCCGTGGAAAGCTGCTTTTGTTTATACTCAACAAAGTCCACTAGGGCTTCGGAAAACTGCTTGGGCGCTACAATCACGAAATGCTCTGCCAATTCGTCACCGTTTACTTTGGCAGCATTCACAAGCAAGGTAATGGAAAGAAAGAATATGGAGCAGAGTTTGTTGAAGGGGATAGTAGACTGGCTCAACATAAATTTGCACCGAAAAACGTGGTAAGACTCTAAGGGCGGTGGAAATGACACTCAGGCTGAGGGAAACTAATTTGTGGAGTCGCGTAGACATTGTAGCTCATCTCATGCGACTCAATGAGCCCCTACTCTGAATTCTCCTACGCTATCCCGATGATTACTATTCGAACCGAACGATTAACGTTGCGCGAGGCAGAATCAGCCGATGCGCCTTTTTTGCTTAACCTAATGAACCAACCCGATTGGCTTCAGTACATCGGTGATCGACAAATTCATTCTGTACAAGCCGCGGAGGCGTATGTTTTAAAGAAGCTCAAGGCCAGTTACGAACAACTCGGTTTTGGGCTGTTGATTATCGAGCGTATGAACGATGGTAGGCAGCTTGGTCTTTGCGGTTTGATTAAGCGGCCACAACTTATGTTTCCTGATATTGGATATGCGCTCCACAGCGATTTCTACGGTTTTGGTTATGCGTTCGAAGCCGCTCAAGGAGCAATGGCAGATGCTCGGGCGATGAAAATCGGTAAACTTCTGGCAATCACTCTCCCTCACAATGAACGCTCAGTTCGTTTACTGAAAAAGCTAGGAATGTCACTCGAAGGTCCGACGCGATTGGAGGGTGATAGCGAATTGTTGCATCTTTACAGTTGCGAACTCGACGATGGACATGCCAGTGAAGAGTAGACTCCGCAACACATTGGTAGTGGAGAATTCGCAGATCCTCTCGCACGGCACCTACTATGCGGAACCGCTTGCACTAATCAGGCGCGTAGGAGCGGCCGATGAGTCGTTGAGTTATGGCGGTCGAAGAAGGGGCGAATATAGGTAAGGCAAACTTATCCGTGTTCGCAATACGATTTTAGATTCCCAATTTGATTCCAAACGTTGCAGAATCGCTGATAGGGTTCGGCCAACCAATGTTGTCGCCAACCGTGAAATGCATTGCTGCCACTTCGTAAATCGCGATCCATCAAGACTTGTTCTTTGATATTCTCGCAAGTAGACCATGATGGAAAACAAAGATCGGCGGCCACATCAATAGATCGACTCAAGGCGTAGCGAACGGCAGGGACAAAAGCGTCCCACTGGGAGTCGTCAAACGTTTGGTAATGCCTGGGTTCACGCAACGGGAAATCGTCTGGCTTGGCTTCATAACTAGCGCGGATTATTCTACCCGTGATGCGATCTCCCTCATCTCGTGCCCATGCACGCGGCACCCCTTTAATGTTTGCCAATTCACGGCCCGATTCAGGTAATCGTCTGGCAATGTAGAACAAGAGATTGTGGGTAAGCCCATTGGGACGATCGCTCGCATCCATAGAGTTCCACCAATCGACTAGGTACTGTAACGCGGCAAGGCCAGCATAATCGAGTTGCCACGCATGACGAAAATCGTCAAGAGTTAGAGCCGAACTCCGAGTGATCGGTTGCTTCTCAGGTGGAAAGCAAAATTCATACGATACTTCGTAGATCAGCTCATTTTTTCCGGTCGCCAACAATCGCTCCTGCATCAAGCGATAGAGATCGGGTAATGTTTCAACGTCTTCTGCGGCATACTGCAATTGCGAGGGTGGAATGGGACGCCGAGCCCAGGGATCAACTTGATGTTCCTTAGTCAAGCGTTGTCCAAGTAAACGATAATTGAGATACGCGAGAGCTACAGGATACTCCGGACCCAATAACCCCCACGCCACTTGTGTATCAAAGATCTTGGGGAGTTCAGTAATCTGGAACCGCTGCCGAAGCAATTCCACATCGCTCTTCGCCGCGTGAATGACCCATACGGTGTTCGGATTAGAGAGGACGGAGCGTAGACAATCTAAAGCGCTCAGTTCGAGCATATCGATAAGAAAAATGTTCCTGCCGTTAGAAATTTGCAGCAAGCAGAAAAGATGTGACGGGCCACGTTGTTCGAATTCTGTATCGATATACAAACAAGGAGAATCAGCGAGTTCAGTCGCAGCCTTCTCGAGCGTCTTGGTCGAGTTGACGAACTGAAACACTGCCATGGGACAACCTCCTTGCTGAACTGCTCAACGAACCGATGCCAAACACAATTCGGATCCTCTATCTTTGAAGTCAACGGACCAACGACAGAGAGTCACCACATGTACGCTCAAGAGTCTAGCAACAAATGAGCCTTCCGTCACTCAGTTAAAGCCAAAACTAGCCCTTGCTAGCAAAGCAGTTTAGTTATTTGCCGATATCGTCAGCAGCGGTTTTGTAGTCGCGCAGCGACGTCCCTAATCGTTCCAAGATTGATGTGTATGGCAGCGTGTTGGTTGCGTATGTCCGCCGAAATTGAAACCGTGTACCAACGGAAGAGTAAAACTGACGCTAATGCGTTCGGCTGATAGGACTTTTCGTACGGTTCGGTTTGTGGCACGCGCACCATCAAAACGAAAACCGGGAGGTACAGCTTCGATAGCTACACCTCCCGGCGAGAGGAATCATGTGCCTTGCCTTGGCATTTTCCGAACTAAATTTGGCGGAGTATTAGTAACGGAAAATGAGGTCGACGGTCAAACGATCTTCCAACAGACCTTTACGTTCTGTCAATGGGAATTCGTAAGCAATGCCCAACTCGGTGTTGCGGCTTGGCTTGAGCTTACCACCCACAGCCTGCGTTACGAGGTCGTTACCGGTAACACCTGCAGCACCCAGGTTGAAGATGTCACCACCTTCAACAGGGCCAAATGCTGTGCCGCTGCTTAGGTAATGGTACCAGTTAACTTCGGTGAAAGCATAAACTGGGCCATCGCCAAGTTGGCGGTCCCAGTGGTTGGACCAATAAGCAACTTGGTTTTCAGCGTTATCGTCGTTCGGTACACGAACGCCGGTTGCACTGATCCAGTGACCTTTGGCGCCCATGCGAGTACCGCCGGTGACGAAGAAGTTCCATTCGCCGCTACCGTTGCCTTGCAGCGAACGATTTGAGCCCATAGGGATTTCGTAGGTGAAACCGGTCGAAAGAAGGCGACCGTTGTAGGTGTCGCGATACAAATTGTACTTCAAGCCTGCAGCCAAGTCAGCATATCCGCTTTCAACGATCGGGCTTTGTGAGTCGATGAAGCCGTCTTTCGTTGCGATCAAGCTTAAACGCTCGGTCAAAGCCAAGCGGAACTGCATCGCATACACATTCACTGAGTTGCCCAGTAAAGCATCTGGCAGGTTATGGTGAAGGAAAATGAAACGTGCTTCAGTCAAGTTACGTGGGTCTTCGAAGAAGACTGGGTTGGTCATTGGACTGATGAAGTCGTCGAAGCAATGATCGCTTCGTTTGACGATTCCATATCCCAACAAACCTGTATCGCAGCCCATCGCGTCGCAAGCGGAATCACATCCCGCGTTGCAACCGCCAAACAATCCGCTCAGCAAGCCACCATTGCCGATGCCGCAGCTATCGCAGCTACCGTCATCACAATGGTTCAAATCGCAGTTTACTCCAGTGTCATGGCAACCTGCTTGCACAACAGCGGAATCGAAGTCAGTCGTGTCGACTGCAGCACTGGTTTTTGCGGCGCGAGCCGGTGCACCAGCTTCAACAGTGGAGGCAGCGATCGGAAGCGCAACCGCTCCCAACATGCAGCTTACCAATGTCTTCACAAATCTTGTTTTCAATGTCATCCCCATACACCTTTCTCAGGCGCTCCATCTAGGCCTACAAACTCCCTTTCGATCATGTGTGCTATTGGGCTCACATGATTGCCAGATCCCGAATAACGGCGTCGCAGCGCCTATGGTGATCGACGAACCTGAAATAGTTCTTGAGAATCGTTCACTATTAATTAGGGTGGTAAAATCCGTTTTTGGATAAGTGTGTGAAGTTTTAACGGCTGCGAAAGAGGGAGAGCTGAATGCCCATTTTTCATTGTTTTTACTGCATTTTTTCGCACACTCTGCACACACTTTTTGACTGTATCTAATTCGCACATTACAGCTTGCCGTACGATGGGTTGTACAGTACTTTGCGGAGATTTGGGACGTCAAGCGGATGCGTGGGCTGTTACTTCTTCAAGAGTCTTAATCCATTAAAAATCACTAACATGGAAGCCCCTAAATCGGCTGCAATTGCGCCCCATAAGGTGGCGGTTCCCAATAGTGCCAATAAGGCGAAGAAGATCTTGATGCCTATCGCCAAAGCAATGTTTTGACGGATGATCGATAACATTCGCCGTGAATGATCCATCAACCAAGTCAGACTTTTAAGATCATTGTGAATTAGGGCGATATCAGCGGTTTCTAGGGCAACGTCAGTGCCTGCTCCCATCGCGATACCGAGATCGGCTGCCGCTAGTGCGGGAGCATCATTGATTCCATCACCTACCATGGCAATCAGAATTCCACTCTTGCGAAGGCCGGAGATATGATCAACCTTTGCCTGTGGCAACATGCCACCTTTGTAATCGGTGATTCCTAGTTCGTTCGCTATACCCGCCGCCGCTTGTGGATGGTCCCCGCTCAAAAGCACAATCGAGTCGACCCCACGCCACTTTAGCTGCTGTATCACTTTGGCCGCATCAGGGCGAATTCGATCCCTTAACGCAATTGCGCCACATAGATGCTCATCACTGCTCAATACGACAATCGAATATCCACTTCTTCGCCAGCTCTCTAGGGTTGCTTCCTCGTTCGGTGTGATCACGTGAAAGTTGAGATGATATTCTAGCGAGCCGATTCGATAGGTCTTCCCATTCCATTGTCCAAAGGCACCTTCGCCCGGCACTGCCTTAAAGTTCTCTAAAGCAGGCACCGCAGTTTCTTTCTCCTTTGCAAACGTGACAATGGCTTTCGCCAGTGGATGTTCGCTACGGTCGGCGACCGCAGCGAGTCGTGTCAGGACTTCAGGCAAAGTATGTTTTCCGAAAGCAGCGATGTCGACAACTTCCGGTGATCCATAGGTGAGCGTTCCGGTTTTATCGAAGGCGATCGTTTTCACCTTGCCTATCATCTCTAAAGCCCTACCACCTTTTACCAAAATTCCGCTGCGAGCAGCGGCCGATAAAGCGGCGACCACACTTACCGGCGTAGAGATTACCAAAGCGCATGGGCAAGCGATGACTAACAGGGCTAGTCCATTATAAAGTGCCAGCGACCATGCTTCTCCAATGACGAGCCAACGCAGAAAGATTGTCGCCACTGCAATGGCCAAAACGCTTGGGGTATACCAACGAGAGAAGCGTTCGACCCAGGTCTCGTACGCCCCTTTTTGGGACTGATGTTCACTGACTAGGCGAATAATCCGCGAAAGTTGAGTGTCGTCTGCTCGCCGGGTGGACTGAATCGTTAATGTAGCCGGACCATTTATTGTCCCTGCATAAACTGCGTCGCCGAGATTTTTAAAAACAGGAAAACTCTCGCCTGTCACCAATGCTTCATTAATCTCGCCACGTCCAGAGACAACTTCTCCATCGAGACTGAGACGTTCTCCCGGACGAACAATAAAGTGAGTACCAACTTCAACCGATTCTGCGTTCAGTTCGCGTTCAACACCATCCTCAGCCACGATTCGTACTGTGGCCACATCATCTTTCAGTAATTGATCAATAGCTCGTCGCGCTCGATAAACGCTCCAAGTTTCCAATTGCAATGAGAGTGCAAATAGAAAAGCGACGGTCGCCGCTTCCAGCCATTGGTTCAATATAATGGCACCTAGAATGGCAATGAACATCAAAGAGTTCATATCCAAACGAAGATTGCGAAGCGAATACCAGACCTTAACTACAACGGTTGAGATGCTCGAAGCGATCGCCAGCGACAAGAGCAAAC
>JBILTA010000348.1:0-6018 GCA_044371785.1 Pirellulaceae bacterium
ATACTGCACTCGAACTGAAAATTTTCTCTACAACTTCCAGCCCCTTGAAGGTGAGAATGTTTTACTTGTCCACGAATCAGCCAATGAAATGAGCGTGGATTCTTTGATCAAGACTATGTGTGAAAAGCGAAAATGCATCGAAGTCAATCTTCTATTGGGTCGAGTGGTGGTTCACGGCGAATCGACTTCTTGAGGACAAACAGGCGAAATAGATGCATGAACTGCGTACGAGATAGAATTCTATGACTCATGGGTGGTCCGTAAGAAGTTTTATTGACTTGGACGATACGCTTTTCTCCAGCGCACGTCGTCATGTGTCCGCTGATGCCTTAGAGCCTGCTGCCACGTTGGAAAGCGGTGAGGTCATCTCTTACAGCAATCCAAAACAACGATTCCTGCGCGAGTTGCTCCAAAACACTGGGCTCGTCATTCCGGTTACCGCGCGCAATCTCGGCGCCTATCGTCGCGTTTTGATCCCGTTCCATGGTCCAGCGGTTTTGTCTCACGGTGCAACGATACTCAATGCTGAAGGCCAGGTCGACCGTGAATGGCAAGGACTCCTTCATACCAAGCTGGGTGATGTTAAGTTAGAGTTGCTTGATCTTCTTCATCGAATCGAAACCAGTCGAGGTTTTGTCGCTGGCCATATTCGTTCGTGGCTAGTTTACGATGATGTATTTCCCGTATATTTGGTCGTTAAGGACAATAATCGGGATGAACGAAGACTGCAGGTTTATATTCAAGAGACGATTGGGGAATGGCTAGAGTCCCATCCCGAATACCTCATCCACAACAATGGCAATAATGTTGCCATCCTTGCACCGGGTGTTCGAAAAGAAAATGCTGTGGCTTTTCTAATGAGACGAACTCGGCAAGAACAACCTGATGCAATTTTCATCGGTGTGGGGGATAGTCTGACCGATGAACCATTTATGCGATGTTGTGATTTCACCGTACTCTTACAAGGCACGCAATTGGCTTCGTTCCTCTCGAATGCCATTCAGCAGTATGTGCATCAAGACGACCACGCGCTGCGAGCGATGAGGTCTCAAAAATGAAGCCATTCAGTGGGAGCTATGACGTTGCTGACGTGCAGTTTTTACTCAAACCGCTGAAGCTGAGCCCGATCAGCGATATCGAGGAGAAGGAGCGTCTAATCCAAAGCGGCAAGAGGCACTATAGCGAGATGATCGGGGTCGAACAGCAACCCGACGAAACATATCTGCAGCTTTTTTATCGGTCGGTTGAATTGAATCTCGGGCAAATGGCGGAAGATTTGTATTGGGTTACTCGAAAAATCCGAGAAACCAGGAAAGCCGATCAACTCGTCATTGTTTCGCTCGCTAGGGCAGGTACACCAATTGGAGTTGGAATCAAACGATTGCTTGAACGTGAGTTTCAGACAACTTCTTGCCATTACAGTATCTCGATTATTCGCGATCGTGGCATCGATCAACAAGCGTTACGGTATATTGCTGAGCGACACAGCCCTGAGGCGGTGGTTATTGTTGATGGTTGGACAGGGAAGGGGGCTATCGCCACAGAACTCCATGAATCGATGTCGAATCTAACGAACAATTGCTTGAAACAAATTCCTTCTGAGTTGTATGTCTTGTGTGATCTTGGCGGCGTATCGACAGACTGTGGCTCGACAGAAGATTATCTTATTCCGTCTGCCATTTTGAATTCGACGGTTTCTGGCTTGGTGAGCAGAACCATTTTGAACGAAATGATCGGCCCAACAGATTTCCATGGTTGCCTCTATTATGAGGAGTTGGAACCTCGGGATCTTTCCCGCTGGTTCATTGATCAGCTGCTGGTGGAGGTCGATCGCCGCTTACCTCGGTTGCGTCAAAGTTCACGCCCCATATTTGATGCCGATTTGGTTCGCGCACGTATGAACGGTTGGATCGATGAACTGCGAATCGAGCATAGTCTTGAAAACGTCAACCTCATCAAACCAGGTGTTTGTGAGTCAACTCGGGCCTTATTACGGCGTTCAGCAAACCTGTTAATCGTCAAGGACCGTGCCAATGTGAATACGCAACATCTGGTGCATTTGGCTGAGAAGAATCGCGTTTCGATTGAAGTTCGAGAGAAAATGCCCTTAATGGCAACCGTGCTTATCCGGAGTTTTGCTAATGGTTGATTATACGGATCTAAGAGCTTCTCTATATGTTCCAGCCAATCATCCGAAATTGGTGTCCGGAATGTTTGAGTCGAACGGAACTCAAGCACCTTCGTACATTTTGTGTACTGAGGATTCGTTGTCGGACTCAGAGGTTCCACTCGCTTTAAGACAGGTAAGCAGCTTACTTCCCAAGTTGGCTAAGCGGAACGGAGCAGCTCCTGTTTTTCTGCGTCCAAGAAATGTTGACCTTCTTAGGGAATTCCTCAACATGGATGGTATCGAAAATATTACTGGCTTTGTGATTCCCAAAGCGGATGTGGATACATTGCCCAGTTATGCTGACCTATTGGTGGGACGACCGTATCGAATTATGCCCGTATTGGAAACAAGGTCGATCTTTGATGAACGCGGGCGAACTGAACTTCGTGAATACCTGAATCGTTCACCGCTTGGTCCAGCAGTATTGGCGTTGAGAATTGGTGGAAACGATTTGTTGAAACTACTTGGACTCAAGCGTCAGCCAGGCATTTCGATTTACCAAACGCCCCTTGGGACGTTGATTCCACAGCTTATGATGTGTTTTCGCCCCCATGGCTACCAGCTTACGGGAGTCGTTTGCGATTCATTGGATGATGCAGATTTGCTTCGACGTGAAGCGCAAATGGATTCACAGATGGGGCTCATCGGGAAAACGGCAATACATCCACGTCAAATCGCAGTGATCGGAGAGGCTTTTACGGTTTCCCGTGATGATGTAACCGTCGCGAGAGAGATATTGCGTCATTCCGACCGTTCCGTAACAGCCTTTAATCAGATGATGTTAGAAAGAATTGTTCATACAGATTGGGCGCTACAGACGTTACGGCGGGCAGGTGCTGAATTGCATCCACACGATTCAAATTGAGTTCTCTTGGTCTTTTGTTAAATGGCAATTTTCGGGCAGATCTTCCGAGTGATTTCTAAAAAACTAAGAAATCGACGCTAAAAAAAACGGAATGAAATACAACCCTAAGCTACAGCTAATCAAGTCGAACTTCTCGTGGCTAAATAAAGTTCTGGAATATGGCTGCGGCTGTGCATCATGGCTCGAAACAGGTAGTTTTTCCTGACATTTCCCACACTTTTCAATCATGACTTGCCCGACGCAAAAGTGCTTTAAAATCTAGATACTGGACACGCGGACAGTTTTCTTTGCGAGCATTTTTCCCACTTTGCTTCTCGTCCAAAGCCAATTTTTGATTCAATTTCAGCCAAATTCCAGGGGCGTTTGTGAATGTTATTTGCCCCCCCTGGAAATGTGACATAGGTTTCAATTGTCACCGAAAAGCGACAACCTCATCTCGTCAATCTACTCATCATTCAATTCTTCTCTTATTCGAACTCCGTTGGACCGAGTAATCGGTAATCGCTGTTTACGAATTGCGTAAAGGAAGGTGCTGCTATGGGCAAAGAGCACAACAAGCATCCACGATTTCAATATCGTGTTCCAACTTTGGAAACTCTCGAAAATCGATTGCTCACTACGGTAGAGAGTCTTGAGTTCCAGCTTCAACAAATGAATGATCCACCCGCAGCACCTGAAGTGTCGGCCATCACACGGGTCGTCAGCAATTCGACCACCAGTCTGTCCGCACCACGAATCATTAGGCAAATTACAGCTAACACATCTCGGGTTAGTGTTGATCGCTCGGTGAATCTGTCGGTGCTAGGTACTGACTTGACTGGCGAACGCAATCTAAGCTATCGTTGGAGTTTGGATACCGCTCCGATTGGAGCTTCGGTCTCGTTCTTGAATAATGGTAATAACGCTGCCAAGAACACAAGAATAATCGTCGACAAGGCAGGCGAATATCGAGTTTCGGTAACCATTACCAACAGGCTTGGCCTGTCGACCACTTCATCGCTACGTTTTCAAGTGGCTCAATCGATTTCCCGAATGGAGGTAATGACTGATACGAATCAGGTGATTGGTAATGGAGCAACCGTCACTGTTGCGTCTAATGTACAAAGTCTAAAACTCAAAGCTTACGATCAGTTTGGGGCGGAAATGGCGATTCCTCAAGCCTTCACGGTTGTGGCCAAACCGATATCGGGATCAGCGTTTGCACAAATATCCAAACGAGGCGATCTAACTGACATTTCTTTCGATCGCAGTGCAAACTATAAGATCTCGATTTCAACCGGTCGACATTCAATGAGTTACACTGCTCGTGTGAGTATGAGCGTTTCGAAGGTGGAAATTATTGCTCCCGGCAGTCCCATTGATGCAGGCTCTACCGTTCAATTAATGGCAAGGGCCTACGATCAATTTGGTCGCGAGGTATTGGGGAATTTTGCGAAGAATTGGAGTACTGATTCTGGAAGCATTTCGAATGCTGGCGTTTTTACGGCTCCCGAGTTAACAGGCACGGTCAATATTACATTGCGAAGCGGTAATCTTATCTCGCAAGTCACTTTGAATGTGGCAGGGGCCTTAGAATCACCCGAGATCAGTTCGCCAGAATTAGCTTCTTTGGTTACACAGTACTATGCAGATGGTTCGATCAGTAGAACAGAGATGATGTCGCTGCTTCGATTGCCTGGTAACGATGGTATCGTGAGCGCGAAAGAGCTAGGTGACTTGAAGTATATCGTTAACAACGGAGAGAAATACAAGATTGCTGACTACGTTCAGAATTTGGCAAACGATGTAATCAACGGCAGTTTAGCCAATCAAACATTCCAAGGAAAACCTTTAGGGAATCTAACCGCAGGCAGTACATCAGCGCAATTAAACACCTTGGTAGATAAGTGGTTCTTAGGTGCAGACGTCCCTGTTTTAACCGATAAATATTTCACCTATCAGTATACAGCGGGCAACCTTTTTAACGGAACGCCCAACTACTTGGATCAAAAACAAGGGATGCTAGGAGATTGCTATTTCATCTCTGCGCTCGGTTCGATTGCCTATGTTAATTCGGCCGCCATCACGAACATGTTCATTGACAACGGTGACGGCACTTTTACGGTCCGCTTCTACGGCGGCAAATACGGTGCGTTTTATACTGCAGACGGTTCCATCAGTGATGGTTTCGCTAGCGGCACAACAGGGCAAGTTGATTATATCACTGTCGATAGACGCCTACCCGTGTACTCGAGCAATCGTCTTGCGTACTCTGGCTATGGTAATGATGTACGGAGCAGCAGCAATACTTTATGGATAGCTCTCGCTGAAAAAGCCTATGCACAATGGAACGAAACCGGTAATGCTGGACGCAACGGTGCCAACACCTATTCAGCTATCGAAGGGGGCTGGATGGCAACTGTGTATGCACAAGTGCTGGGTCGTAATGCAACTGATTATTGGTTCAGCAATACTCCGAAGCAAACATTGATCAACGCACTCAACAGCGGGCAATCGGTTACTTTGGGAACCAAAAATGGTTCGCTAGGTGGTGGCTTGGTTCAAGGTCATGCTTACATGGTCAAAGGCTATGACTCAGCGTCGGACCGTTTCATCTTGCATAATCCCTGGGGAACATCCCATCCAACACCGCTAAACTACTCGCAATTGCAACAATTCTGCTCCGTTTTTGTCGTTGCCAACGCCTCGGGTGCGACACCTGCTGTTCAAACTAAGGCGTCCTACATCGTCCGTAACGATATACCCCTGGAGGCGTTAGCCGTAACCGCGCATACGCCAAAACGGCAGGAGCTGGAAAGCGATATAACGGATCATGAAGGAGATATTTTCGAAAGCCGCTCGGTGGTCCAGTCACTTCGAGTTATGACCCAGCAAATCGCCACCGAAGCTGATGATATTGAACTGAACATGCTGCATGGAATGAGCCAAGATCTTTTGCAAATCCACGAAACCTTATCGGAGAGTCAATCAGACGCACTCGCTT
>JBILTA010000349.1:0-6015 GCA_044371785.1 Pirellulaceae bacterium
CTTTGGGACATTTACCGATACTTTCGACTTCCTTCCCTATGCCAAAGCTCCATCGCCCCTGCCGGTTGTAGGGACCCAAACCCGTTTTGGACGCTGAAACAACCAATATTTACCCCTAACCCGCCACAAACCACCCCAAAAGAAGTAAAATCAACCCTCAAAAACATATGACTCCGGAAAATACCCAAGCTCCCATCTCAATGCTCCAACAACGGTGCCAACTCCCGCGAATTCGGACTAACTGAACTACGCCCTTAAAACTCCGAATCGCGTTTTCTCTAGCCACAACCTTCATCGTCCGTATGCTTAGTGTCCCCGACCACTCTGATGCTACACGGCAAACAATTTGGTATAGTAACAGGACGTGGAAGTCGCAAAATTCGGAACCGCGCCTTTCCACAATCCCCATTGATCAAGGAGGCATCGAGTGACCTTTTCCATACTGCGGCCGTTCGCCATTGCGTTCAAACCGACTTCGTGCTTCCTAAGCCTGATCCTGATAACGTTATTCTCTTGCTGCAGCTTTGCGTATCAGGACGAAGATGGCGAAGAAAACGATGCAATCACATTAGCTCCCCGAGCTCTCAGGCGACTAATTACAACCGCCGAAGAAGCCATTAACGGCAAACGCTACGCGGAAGCGGTCGAGACTCTTGGTAAAGTGTTGATGGAAGACGTCGATGAGCTTGATGCGCAAGCCGAAGAATATTCTCAAGACTACTTTTTAGAACGTCGTGCGGCTGGTCTCGTGAAAGGGTCCGTCCGCAGTCGCGCTGCTGAACTTCTTGAATCACTCCCTGCTGAAAATCGCGATGTGATTGAACTTAGATACGGAGTAACGGCCAAACAACAGCTAGATGAAGCTGCTGGTCGTTTCGATTGGCGAGCTATTGAAACGGTTTCCCGGAAATACTTTCATACAACGGCTGGTTATGAAGCAACCTTGCTGCTTGCACAAAGGTACCGATCCGACGGCCGCCCCATGTCCGCTGCACTCATGTGTGAAAGGCTCCTAGCCAGTCCGGGGGCTCAACGGAAGTTTGGCGTCGAACTTTATCTGTTTACAGCTGAGTGTTGGTCAGAAGCGGGCCGAATGGACAATGCAATGCGAATAGTGTTGTCCGCGAACGAAATGTTTCCCGGCACAACCATCGACTGGAATGGCAAGAGCATTACGCTGGGACCGAATAAAATATGGACAGAAAGCGACTTAAGTATAACAGCTAGAAGTCCCATTATTGGCTCATTGTCTCAAGACTGGTGGATGGCTGGTGGAACCCCTACACGTAACGGTGATTCTGCCGCAGCCTTAACAATGCCGAGCCCAAGTTGGCAAACCCCATTAACTCGTGGGCGTCCAGACGAAGTTCGATTGCAACGATACTTGGAAAGTCGAAATCCATCCGCACCCGTACTAATCAGTAGTGCAATGCCTACGATTGTTGACGATACGATTGTGTATAAAACGATCGATCATTCGTTGCGTGGTATCGATATCAAGACGGGCAAGGTCAAATGGGAACAATCATTGACAAGCCGCCCCTGGGAGGCAAGCTCAGAGTTGAATCAGTTCGCAATGGACATGAATATCCCAGCCCCCGATCAACTAGCTGAGAGAGTATGGAGTCACGTACCGTATTGGCAAATCTCGACTGACGGTCAAAAAGCATTCCTTGTCAGCAAGCCGAGTGAAGCAGATGGTCAAAACAAATCGAGCGCACAACTGCGCCAGCAGTTCCTAAACTTGGGCATCGTTAGCCACAATTATTTAGAGGCATTTAGTATCGAAGGCCAAGGTAAAGCGATTTGGCGCGTAGGTGGCGATAGCGGCGTCGATGAACCCAAATTGGCAGGTGCTTATTTCTTGGGCTCACCACTATGGATCGACGGTTCACTCTACTGTGTGGCAAACCTAAACGGTGAAACGACCTTTCTATCGCTGGATCCAGAAACTGGCCTTGTTCAATGGATGCAGCAGCTCGCTCAAAGCCCCAAACAAGGTTTCGGGGATACCAGCGGTGAAGATGCTGCCAATATTTACTTAGCCTATGCCGATGGTGTTGTTGTATGCCCAACAGGGACCGGTGTACTGGTTGCTATTGATGTCGCCTCGCGTAGCTTGCGTTGGGCCTATCGCTATCGCGACGTAACGCAAATTGCAATGTCGCGCGGCGGACCATTTAACTCACCGATCCGTCGCGAAGTCGATCCACTCACCGAAAGACGTTGGACAGGCTTACCCGTAATAATCTCCAACGGTCGGATCGTTCTTGCTAGCGCGGAATCCGATCAACTGTTTTGTCTAGATTTGGTAAGCGGCGATGTGCAGTGGACACAGCGTCGAGATCCCTATCGCTATGTAGGCGGAGTCTTTGACGATCGAGTCTTTTTGGTAGGAGATAAGTCGGTTATCGCCCTGAACCTATCCGATGGCAAACTCGCCTGGCCGTCACCTTTGACACTTCCAAGCAATAAACTTATCGCTGGTCTCGGCGTGCGTCGGAATGGCTCCTACTTTTTGCCCTTGCAAAGTCAGGAGATCATGGAAATCGACATTGCACAAGGTAAGCTTCTTGGAACATCCATGTCGGATGTACTACTCGGAAACTTAGTCGCCTTCCGAGAACAAGTCTTGTCCGTAAGTCCCTTCGGCATGGCGCTTTTCTTTACACAAAATGATCTCAAACAATTGGTTAATCAGCGTCTCGCCACAGACAGCAATGACGCCTGGGCACTTGCCAGATCCAGCGAATTACAAATGCTCGCGGGAAAAGATAGTGAAGCACTCGACACGCTGCAAAAGGCGTTCAAAGTTCATCCCAAGAACGATGAAATTCGATTCTTGATGGTGAAGAGCATTCTCAAAGCGCTCGATGCTAATTTTGCCAAGTATCAATCGTTGGCCACAGAGATCGAACCATTAATCGAATTGCGCCCGCAACGCATCGAGTTTCTGAACGCAATGAGCAAAGGATACTTGAAATCCGATACACCAGAAAAAGCGATCGAGCCAATTCTTCAAATGATTGATATCCGCAGTCGCGAGCGTTCAAACAACATGAATGTGCCTCATCGAAATCTGCGAATAAGCCAAGGCCATGAGGTTGATATCGATTCGTGGCTGCGCTCACAAGTAACAACACTAAACAATTCGCTCAACGCAGAGAAAAGAGAGGCTTTTGAACAGAGGATTTTGCAATATTTCGAAGCAACAACCTCGGACGATTTATTGACTCGAACAAACCGCTTAGGCTACTTCTTTAGACTCGACATCCTGGCCCCCACTTCGTTGGATATTGCCTCTCAATGGATCGATCGTGGAACAGGCAAAGGCTGGCTACAAGCCGAAGACATCCTGACTCAACTCTCCACCAATCCGTCGTCTCCTTTCGCACTGAAGGCACAAGAATTACTCCTTAAACTCTACGACAGTTCAGCCAATAAATATGCCAAGCAAAATCTGCAGGCGGTGATGGCGATTCAAGCTTCGTCAGCAGATACACCATTTCCCACGGCACTAACCCAAATAAACTTTGAGATCGCAAAATCGATTCTTTGGCCAACTACCAAAACGAAAATCGAACTCAAGACCGCTGACAGCGGGATGTTTCGTCCATCAACAACGCCAGCCAAACTCGTTCAGACTCGCAGCATTCCGCTCGCCGGATTCGAAGCTCGAGATGGATCGGACCGTGTTGTTTTGATTGGCCCTGATGGTCGAGAATCGCTGGTGGTCAATTGCGATGCGAGCGATGGCCGCGCTGGTTCTGAAGCTCGAATGATTCGGTCGCTTTTGATTATCCAACGCAGAACGGATATTTCAATTATCGATACGCTTGGTAACTATACCGATTCACGCGATGCACTACTTTGGAAAATCGAACGCTTCACGCCAGAGACACTGGCTTCAAGGCCGAGTATGTCCACACAAACTCGTGCCAATACACTTGGCCTTGAGATTGCTCGCGTTACGGCTTCGAACGAAACGGTGGCTCGTTTAGGTCCCGTTTTCGAAAACTGTGTCATCATCTACCGCAGCGGCAGCATTCAAGCGATGAATTTGCTAAACGGCACGGTACTATGGAGCCGAGATGGCTTAGGAGCAAATTGCGAATTCGCGCAGTCCGAAGATCGCTTGATCGTTCTGGATGCGTCGAACAAAAAGCGACTTGTAATCAATGCACTGGATGGATCAAACATTACCGAAGACAGCCTAGACATATCTCGAACACACTTGAGCAGCTGGCATGAATATGCTGTCGACTTTAAAGTGGAAACAGCGACCTCGGCATCCGATGACATCTCAGGAGTCGCGAAGAAACAGGTTGTACTCCGGTTTTGGAACACAATCACTGGCGAAACCGCATTAGAACGAGTTGTAACATCGGAGGCTAAGGCAAACTTTGGAGACAATCGATTCTTCGCCATTCTTGAACCAACCGGCAAATTTTATTACTGGGATCTAGCTACACGAAGGGAAACAGTTCAAGATCTGCAACCCAGTGAGAGATTACGTCACATCTATCTGGTACCTGCCTATGACCGTTTTTTGCTTTTGACAGAAAGCTCTAAGTATGAACTAGAGGACGTCCAGATTGCCCCAAGCCAAAGCACTACGCGTACTCTATACGTAAATGGCCATGTCTATGGACTGGACTATAAGGACGGTAAACCACTATGGACTAAACCAGCTAATATGTTGGCGATAAACGTAGCCAAGTTTCAGAGCCGCTACTCGCCAATCCTTGCATTCTACAGAATCATCGATTGGCGAGATGCCAATTTAATGCAACAGGATTCCGCCTCCGTCGCGCTCATGGACATCCGCAATGGCAGCTTGGTCTTCAACTCGAATGTGCTGGCTCTTTTGCGCACAGAAACTACAGGCATCGAGTCATTTCCTGAGCAAAAGATGCTCCATGCGAAACATGGGCAACGGTTGCTCCAAATCAGCTGGACGGATGAAGCGGCCCCTGAACCGGAAATAGCGAATTTTGGTGAGATGTCACATAGCAAGATTCTTGAAGAGTCAAAAGCTCAACCACAAACATCTGGTGATACAACCACTCCATTCGATATTTTCCGTGATATCGATCCACCTAGTCCCTAGCCACTAAAATCATAAGCTAAGCTGGATTCAACTAAGCGCTTTTGAAGTGATTAGATTTTGTATGCTTGAAGCTTGGTTGAACGTTGAATCGTTGAGATGCCAGAGGAGTATTGCCATGCCGATTTACGAGTATTACTGCAGTAAGTGCCATACCATATTCAACTTTTACCTTCGCTCATCTTCTAACGACAAGAAGCCACAGTGCCCCAAATGCGGCAAGAAGAATTTAGAAAAGCAGATTTCGCGATTCGCCATCTCAAAAGGATTGTCAGAACCCTCTGCAGGAAGTGATGATCCCTTCGCCGGTATGGATGAAGAGAAGATGGAGCAAGCCATGATGGGCATGGCGAGCGAGTTCGAGAACATGAACGAAGACGATCCGCGTCAAATGGCAAAGGTCATGAAAAAACTATTTGACTCGACTGGCATTGATCCGGGCGACTCAATTCAAGAGGCCATTCGCCGAATGGAATCGGGAGAAGATCCAGATAAAATCGAGGAAGATATGGGAGCCGAACTGGATGCGTCCGATCCATTCACGAATGCATCCGATAAAAAGGGGAAAGGAAGTATGCAAGACAAAATTCTGCGCATGTTAGGACGCCCGAAAGTCGATCCCGAGTTGTACGATCTGTAGCAAGAAGTACGGCAACTTCTTAACTTTTTGTGAATTATGACAGCAGTCGAAATCTGACTCTTCGACTCTCCCAACAACCAGTCCATCGACATCATGTGTCGCAAGGGCTGAGTGATGCATTACTGGAAAGTCTCGCTTTTCATTCGATGTTATTGACAATTTGGGCTAATGCGTGGCGGTGATTCCCTTGGTATATTCTAAGGAGTTTCCAGTTCGTTCGTTATCCGATGGCTCCCCTCCGATAGCTCTCCTCCGGTGACATCATGAT
>JBILTA010000350.1:0-5998 GCA_044371785.1 Pirellulaceae bacterium
CGATCTTCCGCATACGCATGGTCCACGCATCGACCATCCTTGGGGCGAGCCTAGGAGGAGTTAGGTACGCGTACCTGCACACTCCCATTACGCTAGAGCGTAACTAATTTTGGAGCACGAGGGTCGCGGTGACGATTGGCTTCGATCGCACGCTGCTCAAGCTCGGGATCGACCAAATTATAAAAAACATCGCGCTGACGAGGCGTGTACCCCAACTCGCTGATCGCTCCCCGAATTTGATCCAAGGTCAAATAATGTACCGTTCCTGCCTCGGCAACCACATTCTCTTCGATCATCAAACTTCCCATGTCATTGGCACCATACAACAATGCCAATTGGCCCATCTTCAATCCCTGGGTCACCCAACTGCTCTGAATATTGGGAATGTTATCCAAGTACAATCGTGAGATCGCTTGTGTACGCAAATACTCAAAGCTGCCTGCCGGAGGCACATGGCTCATGTCCGTGTGATCGGGCTGAAATGTCCAACAAATATAAGCTTTAAAACCTCTCGTCTCATCTTGCAATGAACGAAGCCGCTCTAGATGTTCCACTCTCTCTTCTAGAGTTTCAACATGCCCAAACATCATGGTTGCAGAACTCGTTCCGCCGAGTTGGTGCCAGACTCGCATCACGTTCAACCAATCATCGGTAAGCACTTTACCTCGAGTGATATCTTTGCGGACTCGATCCACCAATATCTCGGCCCCACCACCCGGCAGGCTCCCCATCCCCGCTGCTTTGAGACGTTCCAAAACGGTTTCCAAAGGAAGTTTATTCACTTTTGTGAAATGATAGATCTCAGGGGGACTGAATCCGTGAATATTGATCATTGGAAACTTGGCTTTGATGTCGGATAGCATCTCTTCGTACCAATCCAACTTGAAATTCGGATGTAAGCCACCCTGCAAAAGAATTTGATTGCCCCCAAGCTCAACCGTTTCTGCAACTTTGCTCAGCAACTCCTCTCGCGAAAGAACGTAACCCTCTTCACTTTTGGGTGACCGATAGAAAGCACAAAAATCACATACCGCTGTGCAAACATTGGTGTAGTTAATGTTCCGGTCGATGTTATACGTTCGGTAACTTTCTGGATGCATACGGCGACTGATCTCATCTGCCGCTTTGCCGAGCGCCGTGAGATCGCGGCACTTCATCAGTTCGCAGCCTTCGTCATAGCTGATACGTTCGCCAGCAACTGCTTTGTCGATAATGCGTTGACTCATCTCACACTCTCTGCATAACGAAATGGAACACGACCTGCTGGAGCTAGGCCGCGTCGTACGGCCGCTTCATAAAATTTTTCTAAACCTTGCCGCTGCTCAGCACCCAAATGAAAGTGCAAAAACTCGCGGAAGTATCTCAAGCACATCTCATAACTTAAACCGTACGTCGCCGCTTCACGTGCGGCAATTTGTTCCGCTAGTGCTAAGCCATGATCGCGAGTCTGCGATAGGACGTCCGCCAACTCTTGCGATTCGAAACCAGCCCGCGCAACCCACATAGCAAAGACACAAGGTGAGCCCGACCATTGCTTCCATTTTTGACCGATGTCCCAATTGGCTACCCATTGCCCAGCGATCGGTTTCATCGCTCGATCACCAATAATCAGGATTGCGTCCGCATCCGCTTGGTGCCAGTCGGCATCGATAGGGAGGGAAACGGTTTGTGGAGAAATACGATAGTTCTCGTACAGCAGAATTTGCGTCAATGCCGCACTGGTGCGAGAACCTTCGTCCAAGGCTAAAGTTTTGACTTCGGCTGGTGGCACTCGAAACAGAACACGCACGCTCCACACAGGGCCCAGGCTAGCGATACATGCGTCGGAGATTATGGTGTAATCATCGCCTCGAAAAAACTCGACGGCTGGAATCAAAGCGACATCCAATTCGTTGGCCGACAATCGGTCGGCGAGACGACTGGGTAAATCGAAAGTTAAGTCGATAGTGGACGAATCGCCAGGGACTGCGGTTCGGTCGAGTCCTTCGACGAGCGGTTTGGTGTTCAAATAGGAAACGGCACCGATCCGCATTTTCCGATTTTCCCCAATATTTGACCGTTTTCGCGCCCAACTCAGACTGGATTATAGCCTACGGCCCACAAGTCCTCCAGGAGAGGGAACAATGTGGTGTCGGTGTGTATCAGGGCAAAGACCGCATTTGTTTTAAGTGATTAACGGGTGTCGAGCCAAGAACTCGTGGGCCGCGTCGATCAGCGGTGTCGGTAACTGGTTTTGCCACAGGGGTGGCAGCGGCGCTGAAACTTGAACGTGTTTCGCGTTTTGTGGGTTGCGAAATTGTACAACTGCAGCGTGTAAAGCTAACGAACTTCGCTCACCTCGATCGTCGATTTCCCCCCATTGCACCCTATTACTGTAGAGCTGATCACCATAGCACCAATCACCGACAATGGCATGTCCGCGGCTCGCTGCTTGAATTCGAATTTGGTGCATGCGGCCAGTCTTTAATTCGATATCCAATAACGCAATCCCTTCGCAATATGCCAGGCAGCGGTAATCGAGTTCTGCACTTTTGGCACCTTCGACGTCAGCCGTGGTGATTTCAGCCACAGGTCGCTCGGGGATCTTTCGAACAAAGTCGAGCCAAGTACCAGCAGACTCTTTCGGCTCACCATGCACGGCAGCCAAGTAACGTTTATGAACTTTTCGGCTGTGAAATTGATCCCCTAATCTCTGCAACGCTCTTTGATTTCGAGCGACGATTAGGGTGCCCGATGTCCCTCGATCCAAACGATGGGGCAAACCCACAAACGGAACAGACGGCGAATCCGGATTTTTCCATTGCTCCCGCAATACCGTCTCAACACTCTCGATCCCGTGAGCGGCCTGTGTAAATAGGCCCGCAGGCTTATCAATCACCGCAAAAAAAGAGTCGTTTAAAAGAACGGGAATCGATGTCATGGTTATACTAAGAAAAAAACGAGGAACCCCGGCCACGTTCAACTACGGGATGTAGCTGATTTTTTAGGGTTCCTCGCCTAAGTTGTAATTTGTACCTCTTCAAACGGAGAGGTCAAGTAGAGAGCGGTTTGGTCCAGGCATGAGCGCGATATCTTACAGTGAATTCCGCTATCAGTTTGTTACCGGCAAACTGGCTGCCTCAGCAACACAAGAGATTGTCTCCAAGTTGCAACATGATTTGGGATTTCAATCGTATGTGGATGTTCTTCCCATCACTGTCGCTGCGCTGATGACACCGAAATGGTTGCGGCGCAATTTAACTATTCGCAGTGACGTCGATTACATTGTCTTACCTGGTTATCTTGAGCCAGTGCTGTCGGATATCAAGCTTCTTTTTCCGGACCATCAGGACAAGTTCGTATGTGGTCCGAAGGATATTCGAAACTTGCAGCAGTTATTTGGCAAAAAGATGCAACGGAGCGAAGCGTACGGCGACTACAGCATCGAAATCTTAGCAGAGATCAATCATGCCCCTCGCTATGACTTAAAGAGTTTAATTGCTGCTGCTAAAGAACTTCAAAAAGCGGGTGCGGATGTTATCGATATCGGTTGCGATCCGAATTCACGTTGGACCCTTGTAGGGGATGCGATCAAAGCCCTGCGAGATGAAGGCCTACGACTGTCGATTGATAGTTTTGATCCATGGGAAGTTCAGCAAGCTTGTGAATCGGGCGCGGAATTGGTCCTGAGTGTCAATAGTTCCAACATTGATGCGGTCATGGACTGGGGGAAGGAAGTTGTCCTGATTCCCGATCGAGTCGGTACGTTAGAGGGACTCGAAAGCAACATGGAAATCTTGTATCGCAACAACAGCTTGTTCCGAGTCGATCCTATACTCGAGCCACTTGGCTGTGGCTTTGCCGCGTCGCTCGAACGATATCAAACCGCGCGGCGATTGTGGCCCGACGTCCGAATGCTGATGGGCATCGGCAATATCACCGAACTCACGGACTGCGATAGCGCCGGCATCAATGTTATTCTGCTAGGAATATGCGAAGAGTTGAAAATCAGTAGTGTGCTCACTACGCAAGTGATTAACTGGGCCAGCTCATCGGTGATCGAATGTGATCTCGCTCGGCGCCTGGTCCACTATGCTCAATTCAATGGAATCCCACCGAAACATATTGAGCCCAAGCTGGTGACGTTGCGCGACCCTAAGCTGAACCGTTTCTCCGGCCAAGTACTCGAACAATTAGCAACTACCATCCGGGATAATAACTATCGGATCTTCGCTCAAGAGGGGGAAATCCATATTGTAAGTGCGAACCTCCACTTGCAGCATTCCGACCCCTATGAGCTAATGGAAAAGTTGATGCAGCAGCCACAAGTGAACAACATTGATCCAAGTCATGCATTTTACTTGGGATTTGAAATGTCCAAGGCCCATACGGCCCTAACACTGAACAAACAATATGAGCAGGATGAAGCTTTGAATTGGGGCTATCTTACACGCCCTGAGAAACATCATCGGCTTAACCGCAAAGCCCGTCCCGTAGATCCTCCGCCGTCAGATAACATTGACTCCGTTAACAAGATAGACTCCGGCAACATAGAATCGTAGCTCGAATGCTTCCACTGGTACAACGACTAGATCGAGCCCCCAATATCGCACAAGCTCTGCGAGCTTTTTGTACGTTGCCACGCGTCTGTTTGCTTGAGAGTGCCAAACAATTGCCTCAGCTGGGACGATATTCGTTTCTGATGGCCGATCCCTTTGCCATAACCGAGTGTCACGAGATGGATGAAGATCCTTTCCTCGGGGCAGAAGAACTATTGAATCGCTATTCCGCAAAAACGATCAATGGTCTCCCGCCATTTCAAGGAGGCGCTGCTGGCGTATTGAGTTATGAACTTGGTGGATGCTTTGAAAGTATACCGCAAGCCAAGTTCAATGAATTTCCAATACCTTTGTTATCCTTGGCATTTTATGACGTTGTCTTGGCTTGGGATCATCAAGAGGAAGCGGCGTGGCTGATTTCTCATGGTTGGCCTGAGGTCGACGATGACGCGAGGGCTCTCCACGCACAGAAGCGTTTGCATCAATTCCTGGAGTTGATTCAAGTCTCGTCCACATACTCTTCGTCCGCTTCTACCATGCAAAATATATCCGAACGGGCGGAGCAGCTTGCTCCGCGCTCGGAGAATCATTTTCCTGCGCCGTGGAGTGGAAACTTTTCCTCACCCGATTATCGCACCGCGATCAAGAATGCGATCGAATACATTTACGCCGGTGACATTTTTCAGGTCAATTTATCACAGCGTTGGGTTCATCCAGCGGTTTGTTCTTCGCTCGAATTGTATCTCGAATTGCGGTCGGTGAATCCCGCTCCCTTTGCGGCATACCTAGATATCAATGGAACAGAACTCCTAAGCGCTTCACCAGAACGTTTTTTGCGAATGCGTGATCGACATATTGAAACTCGTCCCATTAAGGGGACTCGCCTTCGAAGTCCGAATCCATTGGTCGATTTATGGGTTGGAGAGAGTTTGGTGGAGAGTCGCAAAGATCGCGCGGAGAATCTGATGATTGTCGATTTGTTGCGAAACGATTTATCTCGTGTCTGCGATATCGATTCGGTCCAGGTTACGCAACTTTGCGGCGTGGAACGTTATCAATATGTGGTACATTTGGTGAGCGCGGTAGAAGGAACATTGGCGCAAGATGTTCCAGCCTTCGATCTGTTGCGTGCGACTTTTCCAGGCGGATCCATCACCGGCGCGCCTAAAGTTCGAGCGATGGAGATTATTGCCGAATTGGAACCGACAACACGCGGAGCCTATTGCGGCTGTATTGGCTATATCGGCTTTGATGGAACGATGGATTGGAACATAGCCATCCGGACCATTACGGCTCAACGAGGTTGGTGGCAAGTTCAAGCTGGAGGTGGCATTGTTGCCGATAGCGATCCGGTTTCTGAAGAAGCGGAAACATGGCATAAGGCTCAGGGGTTAGTCAGAGCCATTGATTTGGTTCGACATAGGTATCGCAAGCATGATATTGATCCTCGATAACTACGA
>JBILTA010000351.1:0-5982 GCA_044371785.1 Pirellulaceae bacterium
AAGCAATTCAAAGATGACTCGGCTGAGTTCAAAGCGGGTGAAGAATCTTTGGCCAAAGCCGAAGCCGAATTGCAACTCGACACCGGTCGCAAAGAAAAAGAACTCGTTGAAAAGCGAGCTGAAGTTTTCTATCGCAACTATCAACAAGTTCAAACCATGGTTAAGTGGTTGGCTGAACAACAAGGCATCGACATGGTCCTCACCTTCAATCGCGAAGAAATGGATCCAAAGTCGCCAGCTACCGTTCAACGCGGTTTGGCCAAGAGCGTTATGTACCACAGCGGTCAGCTCGATTTGACCGATTGGGTTTTGAACAACCTCAAGCAACAAGCTCCTGCCGCTCCTGCTGCTAGCACAGCTGCTCGC
The DNA here is from genome assembly GCA_044371785.1 of Pirellulaceae bacterium. Classification (GTDB taxonomy): domain Bacteria; phylum Planctomycetota; class Planctomycetia; order Pirellulales; family Pirellulaceae; genus JAFLCP01. The sequence goes on from JBILTA010000351.1 coordinate 367, forward strand.
CCAGGTGCAGGTGCTGCTGGTGCTGGTGCTGCTCCTGGTGTACGCCGTCAATAATCGACTGCGACGCACACATTCAACGGAGAGAACACCCCTTGTGGCTGTCCGTTGAGCTCGAAAACAACAACGCGATGGAAACGCGGCAGATCGACTTTAGATCTGTCGCGTTCTCCTACGAAACAAAGATTTAACAACAAGTTCATTCGCAAGAGTCATGTCCATCCCATTCAGGAAGAATGGCGTTTGGCAAACCAAGACTCTTAGATAGGTGGCACGGATGCCCATGCAGACCGTTCGGTTCCAGAATACGATTCGACGTTCATGCCATGTCCATGGTCGAGGCTACTGGAGCGGTCAACCTATTCAGCTTACCTTTTTGCCGGCTGAACCTGATACCGGCATTCGCTTCGTGCGCACGGACCTCGCTGGACAGCCTCATATCAAAGCTGTCTCTGAAAACCGCATCGAGATGCCTCTTCGAACTCGACTGCGACAAAACGACGCTGAAGTCGATATGGTCGAACATGTGATGGCTGCCCTCTATGGCATGCGGATCGATAATTGCCTTGTTCAATGTGATGCCTCTGAAATGCCAGGCCTGGACGGAAGCGCTCATGCTGTGACCCTTGCCTTACAACAAGCCGAAGTCGAACGACAACATAAAGCCCGCGAAACGCGGCTGATCGAAGAACCGATTCGTTTGGGTGATCAACGTCAATGGTTGGTCGGTATGCCCGCCGACGATCATCGCCTGCATGTCGAATATCGCCTTGATTTTGGTGCTAACCAAAGTATACCGAGCGGTATAGCCGCTTGCACCTTAACCCCACACTCCTTTGCCGAACACATCTCGCCTGCTCGCACCTTTATCTCTTCGAAGGATGCTCAAGCACTGCAAGAAAAAGGTTTAGCGACTCACGTCACCGATCGTGACTTGGTTGTCTTTGGCGAAGCGGGCCCGATCAACAATACACTTCGTTTTCCCGATGAATGTGCCCGACATAAGTTGCTGGATTTAATCGGCGACTTAGCGTTATGCGGCTACGACATTTGCGGTCGAATCATCGCTTGTCGCACCGGTCACGCTGCCAACGGACGCATGGCGGAAAAAATTCGGACGACGAAACCCAAGATTAACATTGCTGTAAAAGCAGCATAATTGTATTACACCACTTTCATCAACCATTTTTTGTGGCTGATTGTGCGAACAGTCAACTACTAGACCAACCCGGAATAGACTATGGCAACGATCATTGCCCATACCGCAGTGGTAGATCCGCGAGCTGAACTTGATGATGAAGTCCGAATCGGCCACAACTGTGTCATCGGTCCACACGTCCGGATAGGTCGCGGCACGCGTTTAGAAAACAACGTGACCGTCACCGGTAATTCCGTGATCGGTCGCAATAACCACATCTTCCCAGGTGTGGTCATTGGTGCCGAACCACAAGATCTAAGCTACAAAGGGACTCCCACTCAAGTCATCATCGGGGACAGCAACGTGTTCCGCGAGGCGGTGACCATCAATCGAGCCACCGAAAAAGAAGACGGCATCACCTCCGTTGGCAGCAATTGTTATTTCATGGCCTGCGCCCACGTCGCCCACGATTGCAAAGTGGGTGATCGAGTGATTATGGCCAATAACGTGATGCTCGGCGGCCACGTACATGTGATGCATGATGCTACGATCAGCGGTGGTGTGGGAGTTCACCATTTTGCTCGAATCGGCTGCTACAGTTTCACCAGCGGTGTGAGCCGTGTGCTGCAAGACGTTCCTCCTTATATGCTGTGCGAAGGCTTGCCTGCTCGCCCACGTTGCGTGAACGTCGTTGCCTTGAAACGCAAGAACTTTTCCACACCCGCCATTCGAGCTTTATCGGAAGCTCATCGCTTGCTCTATCGCTCGCGAGTTGGTGTGAACCATGCTAAAGAAATTCTTACCGCCAACGGCATGTATTTGCCCGAAGTTGCGGTGCTGTTCGACTTCATTGATGATTCGAGCGAAGGCCGTCATGGTCGCGGCCGTGATAAAAGGAGAGCTGCGTGAGCCGATTGCGAGTTGCCGTTGTTGGTGCAGGTCATCTAGGCAGAATCCACGCGAAGTTGCTGAAGCAACACAGCTCGGTCGAGATCGTGGGAGTGGTTGATCCCATTCCAGCCGCTCGTGCCTTGGTGGAGACGGATCTACAATTGCCAACTTACGCGGAAATCGAATCCGTTATCGATCGGATCGATGCCTGTGTCATCGCAGCTCCTACGACCCATCATTATCGTATCGCCGCTCAAATGCTTCGTCAAAGCGTGCATTGCTTGGTGGAAAAACCGTTGGTGCTCAGCGCTGCGGAAGCGGTAGACTTGGTGGACCTTGCCGAACAGATGGGTGTCGTTCTTCAAGTAGGTCATGTAGAACGTTTTAATCCCGCATGGCAAGCCGCCTGTTCTTCGCTGCATGATACGCGCTATGTGGAAACACAGCGTTGCAGCGGTTTCTCGGGTCGAAGCACCGATATCGGTGTCGTTCTCGATTTGATGATTCACGATTTGGACTTGGTCTTGCAATTGACCGATGCGCCGATTCGACGGGTCGAAGCTTTCGGTCAAGCCTTATTGGGCAAACATGAAGATTGGGCATCGGCCAGAATCGTTTTTGATGATGGTTGTGTGGCCTCATTGAAAGCGTCACGAGTCGCTCCGCAGCCGCTGCGAACGATGCATGCTGTAACCGCTCAAGGTTGGGTCGATATTGATTTTTCCGGGCCCACAGCGCGAGTGATTGAACCCTGCACGGCCATTGCTCAGCATGAAGTGGACTTTGATCAATTAGCTCCTGAGCAGAAACAATCGGTGCGTGAAGGCTTATTTACGCAATGGCTTCCTAAACGCGATTTGGAAGTTGTTCCCTGTAACGCGATCCTGGAAGAGCAGAAGGACTTTGTGCAGGCGATTGTGAGTCATGGTTCACCGCAAGTGACGGGCGTACAAGCAGCGCGTACGTTGGAAGTGGCCGAGCGCATCTTGACCTGTATTGAGCGACATGCGTGGTATGGACCATCGAGCCAGTTGAATCAAATGGGTCCAACGGCATTGCCGATGTTGAGTCCTGAATCACAGGTTCTCGAATTCGGTTCCCATCATCACGAAACCGAGCGCCGCAAAGCTGCGTAAGCGGGCTTCAGTTTTCAGTGATTCAGTGATTCAGTGATTCAGTGATTCAGTGATTCAGTGATTCAGTGATTCAGTGATTCAGTGATTCAGTGATTCAGGTGTAGGGTGCGTGCAGCAAGTCCATTGTTGCAAACTTTCCGATCGGTTAGTACATTCCCTCTTTAGTCACTTCCAAATCGGATTAACCCGACTTGCGCAACGCACCGTGGAGTTGACTCACCCCTATCTTACTGCCTCACTGATTCACTGATTCACTGATTCACTGATTCACTGATTCACTGATTCACTGATTCACTGATTCACTAAACCACTCTCCTCCTCGGCACCTCATTCAACAATTCCCACAAAAACGTCGCCGCCAGTTCATAGACTTCTGGGTCGGTGCTGGCGCGTGGGCCAGCGACATTGAGTGTTTTGATGGGTGTCTCTTGAATCCACTGCAGTAGTGGCTTGGTATCGTAAGCGCGATCGAGTCGGATCGTGCGATGTGGTTTGCGATGTTTTTTGGCAAGGTTGAAGGTAAGCAGAGTGCCACCGGTCATGCGAGAGCGATAGAGGATTAAGGTCGCGTCGGCTTCGATGACATTGCGTTCGGTGCGGATGGCATAGTCATCGGTATCAAGTTCTTCCATGGGGTAGTGGGGTGGGATGGGACCATCTTCGGCCCGTCGTCCACGAGGGCAAAATCCCCCGTGCGGTAATCCCAGAGCGAACGCGACATCCAGCGCCGCGCGATCAACTCCGGTTTGTCCACCCGAAATGATTCGCAGCAGTCCCTGCTGGTTATCCCGTTTTTTAGCCACTGTCCTTCTCGCCTACTCCCTCTTCCCTCTTCCCCCAAAATCTGCACTGCCTGCACTGCCTGCACTGAATCACTGAATCACTGAATCACTGAATCACTGAATCACTGAATCACTGAATCACTGAACACCCGTCCCAATAATATCCCTACCTGCTCCCTCCGTCAACCATCGCCACTTTGGGAAATTTTTGGAGCCACGCTTTTGGTAGTGGAGCCTGGAAATTCAGTTCCAGTGGTTTTTGGGTGTCAGGTTCTTTTTGGGTGGGATGTTGAATTTGAAGCGAGACAGCGTGGAGCATAATGCCAGCGTGGAAGGGTAGTGGGCTTCCATATTTTCGATCGCCGATGATGGGGAAACCGGCGTGCGCAAGTTGGGCACGGATTTGGTGTTTGCGTCCGGTGAGAAGTTCTATTTGCAAAAATTGGATTTGAGGCGCGAGTTCGCCGAGAGGTGTGTATTGGAGGATGGCTTCTTTGGCGCCGCGTGATTGCGGTCGAACGATTTGCACTATGGGATCGTGATCGCCTTGATAGAGCCAATCGCGAAGTGTGATTGGGGCTGGCTGGGGCAGGGGAGTGGACCGGTAGTTGGAGACGACGGCCCAATAAGTTTTGCCGACCTCTCGATCGCGGAATTGTTCGGAGAGTCGGGCAGCCGCTTTGCTGGTGCGGGCGATGACGGTGACTCCGGAGACGGATTTATCGAGGCGGCTGACGACGCCCAAAAAGACGTTTCCCGGTTTTTGGTATTTGGTGCGAATGTATTGAGCAGCTTCATCGAGCAGCGATTTTGCATCCGGCAACGCTCCTTGGGATACCCACCCTGCCGGTTTATTGACGACCAGCAGGTGATTATCTTCGTACAAAACTTCAAAAGTCGGCTGCATATCCGAACTCGTTCTTTCTTGCCTATTTACCGAATTTCGCACCAATCACTGCACATCTTACCAAAACCTCCACCTCCTAACTGAAAACTGAATCACTGAACCACTGAAAACTGAATCACTGAACCACTCCCCCCCACCTTTCCTTATATGCCCGTTGAGCGTACTATATAAGCAGTCAGGAGGGGGCGAATTGGATTCGACCGGATAGCCTGAAGCGCTGTTGGCGTGTCGTGGTTGGTCAGTTGGCCACGTTAAAAGCTGACCAAACAGTATCTGCAGAAGATACCTACGCTTTGGCTGCCTAGTTAGGCAACCCTGGCTGCGGGGGCTCGCCGAAAGCGCCCAAAAGCCGGTAGCAAATTCGGATCGCTAACCGTCACGTTGAGTACGCGGGAAGCTAAAAAAAGTTCTTAGCTGGTTGGCCGAGTACCCCGTTGCCAGGGGACGAAGCTGACGAGAAAACAAATTGGCAACTACACACGTAGAAGGCATCGTGAAAATATCTCGGGACGGGGGTTCGATTCCCCCCGCCTCCATTGGCCCGTCAGGGCCAATCGCTCTCCTCCCTCCTGCTCTCCTTTCCCACGCTGCGCGAGAGAGGAGATTTTAGAAAGGTGAGCAGTAGAGCTATCTTAAGCCTCTCCATCTTAAGCCCCGGAAAGCCGACGCAGCCTCTGCCGTGGACGAGCTAACCACAAAACATCAAACGCCCTCTCACGTACATTTGTACGTCCTCTTTTGCTAACAACCACATCCTGGATCTAG
>JBILTA010000352.1:0-5969 GCA_044371785.1 Pirellulaceae bacterium
AAGCCTTTCTCAGGAGCAAGGCGCGCTAGATAACCGATCGTCGGTTGTTGCGGCAATGAGCGCGTTTGAGCTGCCACTTGTCGGAACGGTTTGGTATCAATAGCTAACGGAGTGATATGCCATTTGTTGTCAGGGATTTGCAGTTCATGTGCCATTCGAGTTCCATAATCGCGGCTGTGCACGATAAAGCCGTCGACGTTTGGTACCAACGTTCGCATGATATCCAGCGTTTGTTGTCGATAGGGTTCGGGCAAATAATCGAGAAAGATATCGTCCCCTTGAAGCGTGACGGCTACTGGAATCTTCAGGCGACGTTTTAGGTCTGGAATAAAGCCAGCGATAAGCATGTTGGTCAATACCAAGGCATCGGGCTTGATATCTTGAACCAGCCAATCGCATAATCGATCGACTTCCTTGCGTTGGTTTCCATGTCGACCTTTGAGCATCGAAACGGTTAAGGCGCCAAGCGATTTGGGACTCGTTTCCATGCCACGCGATGCGACCCAGCGAATCAGCTTGGGCGAGTTGAGAACTTGATCAAACCAACGGGGGACAAAGCGAAGCCAGGGGGCGAGTTGCTGCAAATAGATGTTAACCCCACCAAAAAAGACGCGATCGACGCTCACGTCTTTTTCATCGGTGCGGATCGGCGTGTAAGTTGGGACCAACAACGTATCCGTGCCACATGCGATCATCGCTCGTGCCAAAGAATTGTCATGCATACAGCTGCCGCAGTACATGCCCGCTGCACCGGCGGTTAGGTAAACGACTTTCAATGACAACTCCTTCGCGAGAACGGCATAAATCAACGACAGGGCATTATACACGGGCGAGCAAATCCGAGGAGCAACGGCGTTTCCAGCGCCTTCAATCGAGATTTTTCTCGCAAGTGGTTTTCGATGGTGGGACCGCCGCACTCATCCTGCATTTACATTTCTACGGATGCCGAGGTTCAACACCGAGTAAGTTGCGTACTAAAAAATCCTTGCGGCGACGATGACCATAGGGTGACTCGGCGGCACCATGCCCAACGCCTGGAATGATCAATAGTTCGAAGTCTTTGTCGGCCTTTACCAAAGCGTTGACGACTTGCATCGTTGAAGCGGGATCGACATTATCATCCAGTTCGCCAACGACTAGCATCAGTTTGCCCGTTAGGCGGTGTGCCTGAGTGACGTTGGATTGTTCGTCATAATGTTTGTCGATTGGATAGCTCATCCACAGTTCATTCCACCAAACTTTGTCCATGCGATTATCATGGCAACCGCAATCAGCCACTCCCACTTTATAGAAATCGCCATGAGCCAATAGGCCTCGTACGGTGCTTTGACCACCGGCGGAACCACCATAAAGACCGACACGATTTAGATCCATGTAGGGGTATTTTTTCGCGGCAGCTTGAATCCATAACACTCGATCTGGAAAGCCGCTATCGCCTAAGTTTTTCCAGCAGACATCATGAAAAGCCTTGCTGCGATTGGATGTTCCCATACCATCGATTTGTACGATGATAAAGCCGAGTTCGGCGATTTCTTGTTCGCGTCTGAAAGCAGAAAAACCTTTAGGAACATGGGAGCCATGTGGCCCGGCATAGATCGATTCTAAGATTGGATACGATAGCTTGGGATCAAAGGTCGACGGGCGATAGATGACACCATAGATATCGGTTTGGCCGTCGCGTCCTTTGGCCGAAAATCGTTCCGGGATTTGCCAGCCTGTAGCGACCAAGGGATCAATCGCTGCGGTTTCTAGTACCGTGATTAGTTTCCCATCAATGGCACTGCGCAATTCGGTGACAGGAGCCATATCGACTCGCGAATATGTATCGACAAGGAATTTGCGATCGGGTGAAAACTCAGCTTCATGTGTGCCATTGCCAGCCGTGAGGAGCGTGAAATTCTTACCATCAAAATCAATGCGACAGTAGTGCAAGTAATACGGATCCTGCTCGGGATAAACACCGCTGGCTTGGAACCAGATTTGACGTTTTTCGACGTCAACAAAGTCGACGCTGCGAACAACCCATTCGCCTTGTGTAATCGGGTGGATCACTTGGCCCGTCAACGCATTGATCAAGTAGAGGTGATTCCAGCCACTTCGTTCGGACATCCAAATGACTTCATGCGTTTGATCGAGATAAAACGAGTAAAGCTTGTGAGCATAGTCAACAAAGGTTTTGCTCGCTTCGTCGATCAAGATGCCTGTTTCGCCCGTTTGTCCGTTTACGGCGAGTATCCGAACAACTTGATGTCCGCGTTGGTTGTAAAGAAACGTGAAGCGACTTGAATCGTCTTCCCAGCGGATATCGTCAATGCTCCAAGGATTGGGAAACAAGGTATCATTAAGTGGAGTCGCTTGTTTCGATTCAATTTGAAACAAGCAAGGCTTACGAATCGCGATCTTGTCCCCTGGCTTGTGATAGTTGAAACTGCGGAGTTTAGGTTGTACTTGGTCTTTCGGTGAAGACTCGACGATATGAACGATATGTGGTTCTTCGGCTTCGGTTTTTATGCCAACGAAGTGTTGGCTATTGGGAGCCCAAAAGATAGCACCTTCATAGAAGTGTTTCTCGTTACCATCGGTTGTTAAAGGATGGCGTGATTGATCGACGGTGTTGACCAAGATAAGGTTGTGATTCTCGACTTGCACTTCCCATTTCCCATCGGGGGAGCGATTTGCTGGAGCATCACTGGTTCGCGGTCGACCACGTCGTCCACCGCGTCGGCGCGGAGCGTTATTGTTGTTCTCAATTCTATCTGCATCGCTCAGCGTGTTATCGTTGGCATTCCAGCGAAAGGCTTTATCGCGAAAATTGAAATGCCAGGAGTTAGCGGGTGCATCAAATCGAATTTCATCGAACTGCAAGTCGGTTTCGCTAATCGGTTGGCCCAATTTCTCGGTGAGAGCGGCGGTGAGTTTCGCTTTGTCCCAAGGTGAAGAGACATTGCCTGTGGTCATATCGACAACCAAGATCTCGGATTGATTGGGTGTTCGTTGGCTGCGATACCAAAACTTGGTTGAGATATCCTGCTCGGTGGCGTTCATCCAATTGGGCCGAACGTCACGGGGAAAAACTTTATTGTTGACGGTCTCCCACCATCGTGCTGAGCGTTCATAATCGGCAGCGGAACCTTGTGCCAATAGACGAGATGGCCATAGATGAGCGGTTAGGAAAGTTGACAGCAAGAAAACGCAGGTCAAAAAGCGAACCATTTAAGACTCGAGGAAGTTTGAAGCTTGAAGTTTGAAACTAGCACTGGGTTTATTGTAATTGGAATTTGAGGTGTTCACAGCGTTTGTAGCACGAGCCTCCTGGCTCGTCTGTTTTTTTGGTAGCACGAGGCAGGATGGCTCGGGTTATGGGGGCATACGAGCCAGGAGGCTCGTGCTACAAGCGATACGTGTGGCGGCGAGTGAGGCTAGGGCCATGATTTGGGCAGCCGGATTGCATGCGGGGATGCGATTGAAGACCGACGCATCGACAACATGTAGGCCTTCCGTACCATGCACGCGAAACTCTCTATCCACGACACTATCAACGGAATCACCCACGGCACAAGTGCCAACGGGATGAAAAACGGTTTGCACAAAAGCTCGCACGGCTCGTTCTAATGCGGAGCCCGTCGCACGTTTTTCGCCAGGAAGAATTTCATGCCCACGAATCGACGCGAGTGGTTCCAGTATGGCGAGTTGACGGCATTGTTCGACACCGTCGATGAGCATATGCATATCGCGAGGATCGGAGCAATATGCGGGGTCGATAAGAGGTGCGTGATAGGGATCCGCTGAAGCTAAAGTGATTCGGCCGCGCGAATGCGGTTGTAACAATGTAAGTCCAAGCGAGAAAGCCTGCGTCGGTTCTGGCCGAATGGGATATTCAAGATAATGAGTCGGAGTAAAGTGGATTTGCAAATCAGGCAGGCCACTGGATGTTTGGCTAGGCATGAAGCAACCTGCTTCCGCAATGTTGCTTGCCAGTGGGCCTTGACCATACCATCGATAGTGTTGTTGTTCCGTTAAGGTCGGTTGGTTTGTGAGGCTCGATGATTTCGATTCATAGATCATGGGCATCAGGAGATGATCTTGTAGGTTGCGGCCTACTCCTGGTAAATCTTGCAGGACGGGGATGCGCAGGGATTCCAAATGAGCCGCTTCGCCAATTCCTGAACGCATTAAGATGGCAGGCGATTCGATGGTTCCAGCGCAAAGTATGATGCCTTTATTGGCCGTATAGATTTCTGCTTTTCCCTTGGAGGAGCATTGAACAGCGACAGCGCGTTGGTGATCGAATAGGATACGTTCAACGCGAGTATCTGTTTCGACGGCGAGTTGCTTTGCGGTGGCTTGTACGGCAACAAAAGCTTGATACGCATCCACGCGCCGACCGCACTTGGTACTGCGTGGAAATATGCCAAACGTATATTCCTCCTGGTCGAGGAAGTTGCAAGGTGACTGTTGTCGCCAGTTTTGGCAAGCTTCGATAAAGTGGCGAGTGAGTGGGTGGATTTCTGGATGTTCTGCGTTATGCCATAAGGCAGTTGGGATCTGATGTGGTAAGTGTTGACGCAAGTCGCCGGGATTTACGTTCCAGTCTTCTGCGAGTGCCGCCCAATCGCCGGGAGAACCTGGCAGGTAGATCATGGCATTGATGAGGCTTGAGCCACCGAGACCTTTTCCGCGTGGCCAATTCAGTTTGCGGTGAGCTAGATGCTCTTGGGGAAGAGTTTGGTAGTTCCAGTCCACGGAAGAGCGAAAAAGTTGCGGATAGTGGAGCGGAGTTTGGGGGCTGGGGTAGGAACACTTTGAGATGGAGGAGCCCGCTTCGATTATTCGGTAACTTCCGCCGATAGAAGCTGCCATTTGATGGTAAAGTGTACAGCCTGCCGAGCCTGCACCGACGATTACAAAGTCCACAGATTCTCTATTTGTCCCCGAAATCACTTCTTACCAATCCTCTCAGGTCTCGACCATGGACTGTGCCAACGGCTACATTATGAGTGATGAATCGCGGGGAATCGGTCGATTTCCAGCGATGTTGTTAGATTGCAAAAAATGGGAAAGCGAAAAGGCGGCCTTTCGGTTGACAACCGACTCCCCATGTAAGCTACCACATCCCTTGTGGGTTGGGTGGTTGATGTCTGGGGGTTTAACGGGAGTCAATGAAACCCTATGAAAACGCGAATCGTACAAACTTGGCAGAGAATGTGGACCCTCACGAAGGATTTTGTGGTCTACAAGATCTTGCATGCGGATGATCCACCCTATTCGCTTGCGATGGGTATCGCACTGTCGATGTTCGTCACTTTTACACCCACCATTGGATTTCAAATGGGGTTGGTGTTCGGATTGGCTTGGCTTTTTCGAGCCAATAAACTTGTGGGATTGCCGTTAGTCTGGATCAGCAATCCGGCGACAATCGTTCCGATTTATTATCCCTGCTACTGGCTCGGCCTGAAGCTGTTGGGAATGCCAGGCAAAAGTTTGGAATGGTGGAAGGGGTTGGCGAGTCCACCGACCGAGTGGTGGCCGAAAGTCCAATTCTATGGAAACGCCTTTTGGGAAATCGCCGCCCCGCTCTGGTTGGGATGTATTGTGATTGGTGGGGCGCTTGGAGTGATCTCCTATTTCCTTTCGTATTACACCATCTGTTGGTACCGCATGAAACGTTGGGGACAACTGGTTCCACCACCCCACAAGTCCATCGAAGAGCTTGAACAAGAAAAAGATGGACCGCAAATCGCGGAAGTCGAAACGCTCCCTGAGAATTTCCGAGACGTTACGGGGAGGTAGTGATTCAGTGATTCAGTGATTCAGGGAGGCAGGGAGACAGGGAGACAGGGAGACAGGGTTAGTTTTTGCGGTGGATCGGTTTGAGCGAAAGCAAGAACTCGGTATCTGCAGCGCTCTTGCCGATTCGAGCGGCAATCTCGGAAATCGATTTTCCTTCATCTGCTAGACGATGGGCCTTG
>JBILTA010000353.1:0-5965 GCA_044371785.1 Pirellulaceae bacterium
TCCGATGCACCTTCACGTATCCAGCGCGCGGCCGCTTGTCGATCGGCAGGATCAACAGAACCAATGAGTTTAGGGCCAAGCGATGCAAAGTAGGCATTGCGGCTGGACAGCACGGCGGGGCGGCCGGAAATGGTTTCGGCTTTAGTACCTTCGTGTCGCGCGATGTCACCGATAGTGATGGTTCGGTCGCTCACATATAACGAATAGGTGGTTGGGGCATCTTGGGATCCAGGACGGAAAGTCGTGGAACGGACTACCATAGAGGCCCAGGGTGGTGCGGCGGTGAGTCCAGACGCGTACGCCTGACGGTTACTGTCCGACCACTTTTCGACTTTGGCAAGTTTACTGGATAGCAGATCCTTCACTCGCACTACGGCGATCGCATTGGACGAATCAGGTACCCATTTCAATACATCTTCTTGAGCGGATGTAAAAGATGTTGAGTAAGTTCCTAACAGCAACGCCAGAGGAACACACAGTCGAGAGAACAGTTTACGCACACAGCACCTCATTAAATTTTCTTGCCCCAACCCTTTTCATTGAAGCGATACGGAGCAGGCAACTCATCAAGTGAGTTCCGTGCATAACGCCTCTTTTCTGCCACTTACTAAATTACTTACTCGGGGCCACTCTTTCAAATGCTAAGCCTTGGTAGTCTTCTGGCGATCCCGAGGGAACAAATGTGAACTTGTTGTTGCCGCCCGATACAACTTTACCTGCAAGGTTACCCTGCTGATCATTGGCCAAAATCATCATTTCGCCCTGGATCATTATGTTGCCCGTGAGATCAACGGCAGGCGAGCCCTCATTGGTTGCCTTCCAAGAAAACTTATAGTTTTCATCGATATCCAGGGTGATTGTCCCCTTTCCTTCCGTGGCTTTCCAGGTTCCAACCAAATCTGTGGTTGCCGCATCTGCCGTCGATTTGGGTTCAGTTGATGTTGGTGCCTGGGTAGGTGTCGGTGGTGTCTTGGCTACTGTGGTTGCCTCTCCACTGCCTTCTTCCTCCGGTGGCACTAAACTTTTCAAAATCTGTTTCGCCACAAGATCCTTCGGCTGTAATTCGACCACTACTTCAAGTACGTCAGCTGCTTCTTCGGCGTAGCCCGCGACCATGTAGTGGTAAGCCAAAACAAATTGTGCAGGCGCATCTTTGGGATTCGACTTGCAATACTGTTCCAACATTCGCAGCTGTTCGGTGTACGTATCAATGTCATCGTACAGGCTGCTCATCGTGGTCCAATCCATTCCTGGCGACGAGGCAAGAAGCGAATTCAGAACTGCGGCAGCAGAGGCATATTGCCCCAATGCAAATTGAATGAGCGCTCGCACTTCATGCATTACTGGATCATTAGGGCTTTTGGTGATGGCATCATCACAGGCCACTAAGGCTTGTCGAAAGTTGCCGGCTTTGAAAAGTTGCAGGCACTCATCGAAACGACTGTAGTCTGTCGTGCTCGACGTGTCGGCAACTGTGTTGTTCTCTATAGATGCATTGCTCGTTGGATTGTTGTAAACCATTACAGGCTGTGAATAGTTGTAGACCGCAGTTGTGGTAACAGCCGGAGCCACATAATAGGGATTGGTATATACGGGTTGAGATCCCCAACCGTACAAGCCCCAGATCGATGGTACATAAACCACCGGGCGATAGAAGGCTCCACCCCAGTGACCATTCCAACAACCGTGATACCAGCTGTGGTGATGGATGTTTATGTTGTTGTTGAACCAATTGTTACCCCATTGGTTGTTGTTCCAATTGCCACCCCAGTTGTTGTTCCAGTTGTTATTGTTCCAGTTGTTATTCCAGCCGCCGGGGCGATTGACGTTAACGTTGTTCCAATTGTTGTTGATGTTGTTCCAATTGTTGTTGATATTGATGTTGTTGCCGATGTTATTGTTATTGCCACCACCAATAATGGGGCGATCGTTGCCACCCAGGCCGGGTCGGTTCGGGCCACCAATGCCAGGTCGATTCGGGCCACCGAGGCTGGGGCGGTCGATAGGTTTGTTTGAAATACCCGGTGGTCGTTCGCCTGGCAAAGGTCTAATGTTGGGACGATCTCCCGGGCGATCATTGGGGCGTCCAGGCAAGGTAGTTGGCCTATCGGGACGATTGGGCCTATCGTTGATATTCGGTCTGTCGTTGATATTGGGTCTGTCTGGATTCGTTGGGCGATTAGGGCGATTGGGCAGTGGCCGATTATCGGTCGGCGGAGTGACGTTGGGACGATCGCCTGGTTTCGTCGTGGGACGCTGATTCGGAATGGAAGGTCTCGTCACGGGAGGCCTAGCCATTGGTGGATCGACATTGGGGCGATTGATTCCACCAATACCATTATTGCCATCACCACCAGGACGAGTCGTAGGCTTAAGCGGGCCGGTAGGACGGGTTGTAGGTCTCGAAGGTAGGTTGTCCAAGCCTGGTCCTGGTGAAGGGCGGTTGGGCCCAAGGCCTGGTCGTGGAGCTGGTTTGGTAGTTGGTTGATTGGGTTTAACGACTCCACCCCCTGGCAAGCTTCCGGGACGGGTATTCGGCATGTTGGGATTAGGGCGGGTAATGGGATCTGGTCGTGTGTTTTGCCCAGGTCGCGTGTTAGGGCTTGGGCGTGTGCTTGCACCGGGACGAGACAGATTGCCTGGAGCGGCGTTTGGTAAATTCGGTTTCGCCGATGGCATGCTAGGTCTAGCTGACGGCATATTAGGTCTAGCAGACGGCGAATTAGGTCTTGAAATATTCCCACCGCCACCTCCGGATGGAAGTTTTGGCTGGGGCATTGAGGGGCGGGCTTGCGGCGAGGGTCGGCTCGTATTGGGGCGACCTTGTGGCGATGGACGTCCACCGCCGCCACCCCCACGCGCTCCACCACTACCGAGATTGCCTCGTTGTTGAGCCCATAGTGCCGGCGCACCGCACAGCATCGAGACTGCAACGGCGGTCAACAAGAGATAATTCTTCAAGTTTCGTCGCATTTTTGTCACCCACACCCACAATGAATTTCAAGACACCGAGCTAACTGAACACCATCACGCCATCAATGCCAGAGGTTATTTTGTGGGCGTTGGTGGACGTCGTACGATTTGAATCTCAAATGGCTCTTCGACTATGTTGCCAATCACTCGATCTCGGCTGCTAACAGAGATACGATCATCATCCAGCAAGGTGAGCGTCAAAGTTGCTGACCCGATTTCACCTGAAGGCAAGGTGGCTGTCGATTTAACGATCCAGCCGTTTTCGGTTGGTGTCCAGAAGCCTTCGCTGAAGCCACCATCTGCATCGAATGTCCAAGAGCGAATCTTCTGTTGGACAGGATCCCAGCCCAACCGTTGTGAGCTTTTCATCGCGGGGCGGCCGTTAATTTGCACGGTATATTCACCGAGCAAAAAGGTTTTTTCTTCGTTCCAGTGATAATGGACACGCGTGGCACCGTCGGGGTTCTCGTCGACCCATTCACCTTCCAGTAAAGACAAAGGCATCAAATAGTCGAGTTGTGTTGCCGGAGCATCTTGTGCGAACTCGCGTATCATCGAGATCTTCCACACGGCTCCTTCTTTGGTAAGAACCATTAGATAACGAAGATTTGCAGTGCTTGACGCATCCGCAGCCTCGATCATTCTGGTTCCTTCTTCGACCAGCATGTTAGTGCCGAGAGGACGAATTGAATCGACTTCCGTTTTTAGTTTGGCACCAGGAAACTTCTCGAAAAACGAAGTGAACAGGGCTTGGATTTCAGCTTTGCCTTGATAAATGTTGCCCTCTTCATCGACGAACTCCGCGTCCGTTGCAAACAAATTAGCGAGTTCATCGACCTTTGCTGCGTCAAATGCTTTGGCAAAACTGACGGAACGAGCTTCGGCTGCAGTCATGACGTCTTCCGCAGCGGCAGCCGCAGGTGCAGGTGCGGCAGCGGGGGACGTTTGTTGTGCCGAAACAGCGGGTATCAATAGGGTGAGACCCATCAAGCCAAATAGGCTTTGGTAACCGATTCGAGCGAAAGTATTCCAGAATTTATTCTTCATGGGATTCACTGTTCTCTTTAGAGGCCATGTTATGTCAGCGTGCATTTTTCAACGCCCAGCAACCAGCCAGAAGCTGGGGCATTTTAGGGAGAATGCACTAGAATTCAAGTTTGTATTTATCCACCATGACACGTCGAACTTCTTGAAGTCCGTTTTGGATTTCGCGATATATTCCACGAGCACTGGTAATTCCGCGAGCTTGTTCATCTTTACGCATCGCATTGCGGGTGGTCGATTGCTCGTTGGTCCACATGTAATACTCACCCACTCCGTTCCATACTTGAGCGCCACGTGCTCCAGCCTGGATTCGTATGCCGGCGATCGCATCTGAACATTGCCGGAAGCTTTGGCTGAGCTTTTGGCTAAAATCAAGCAAGGTCGGGTCCACATTCAGAATTGGGAGGGAATCAATTTCATCGGCCCAGTTACTGAACCATTTCGCATAACGACTAATGGCTACATCGTCCCGTTTGGTAATCTCATCGATTTGAGCCATCACTTTTTGAATCGAACGGAAATATTGTTGAGTGGTATAAGCCATCTGGCTTTCATTGCTGTTGCTGGACAAGCTTTTTTCTGCGGTGACAAAATTACCGATCGGTAATTTAATCAATCGCATGACTTTGCGGATGCCATCGCCGCTGAGCTTACCTTGCAAAATGTAGCGGCTTCCGTCGGCGCGACCATTCCAAGTTTCTAGATCGTCCATCATCAAGCCTGCATCCGATAGTACTTCGATGAGCAGTGCTTTTCCATTTTGTGCAATGGCCGAACTTGAAATGTCGCTGCCGAAGTCAATCACCAAGCGTGAGTCAGCTTCTTGCTTTACGATCACTTCCAAAGTGAGGCCTTTGAGTGTTTGCAACAATCTGGAGACGGCTGTGCGTTCCGCGTCGGAGGACTTAGAAAACAGATCCGACGTTTTCAACTCGCTTTCTATCACGGCAACCGGAAATGCGTTTTGTAGATCGATCGCCAAAACAATGTCGCTAATCTTGGTCCGTGCCGCAGCTGCTTGTAGATATTCTGATAATGAATTCGTGGAGGTTCTCTCCGCAGCCTGTAACCAGCGCGAAACAACTTGACGATTGCCAGATGAGATCACTGCTGCGCGTCGATCGGATGCCTGCACGACATAAACACCTTGTGAAAGCAACAGCGTCGACTTGCTGCCAATCGTATCGGGGACACCATTATACTGTCGACCGATAACGCTCAAACCAAAGGGTTCGTTTAGCTCGAATACAGCAGTGGTTAGAATTGATTTCCAAGTCGAAATGTCAAGGTCACTGCTGATCATCACTTCGCTGGTTGTCGGGGGAACGGCGACAAGCCCAGAAGCATACGCTTTATCAAAATTCTCTTTCCAGTCTTGCGAAGCGGCAAGCGAGCTCTTCATGACTTGGTTGACATTGAAAAAGATAATGGCATTGGCATTCGGTGCCGCATAGCTTGTGAGCTCATTTACTTGTGCTTTTGCGGTTGGTGTGCACGTGCTCGTCAAAAGCAAAAAAGAAAAGCTTGCGGATAGGATTTGTTGCCAGAAGGGCCGCGCATCATGAAGTAGACCAAGAGGAGAACCCATAGCGATACCTCGGAGGTATATATTAGAGAAGTGCATCGAAGGACCGCACTATCTTACCCGGGAATTGAACAGGCCAAAACCGATAAGCTGGGATTCTGGCGTTAAAATCACCATTCTCTAATGTTCTTCGCTCTTATGGGGGTACTGGAAGTCCAGAAGCTTGAGTAAAGAGCGTCGTGGAGAGGGGGCAAACGGCATCGATATGAGTAAAATCACTTATGTATGACGCAAGTCATTTTTGCTAGTTTGCTTTCAGATTAGCGGCTTCGGCGGCGATTTCGTCCCAGAAGGAGACGTACTCTGAGTGATGTTTGATGTATTCAGGATCGAAGACCGCGTTTCGTAATTCCTCTTTCTGTT
>JBILTA010000354.1:0-5952 GCA_044371785.1 Pirellulaceae bacterium
TGCCAAGGGGCCACGTCCGCGATGCGCTGGCCGTTCGATTATCTATCCAGGCAATCCATTGATGAGCTGACTTCATAGGCTATAACCGATTTATGGGTCAACTCAAGATCGCGAGTGCAGCAGAAACTGCAAACGAAAAAACGCCGACCGAGAAACTCGATCGGCGTTCGATAAGACAGACTAAAGCTTGCGGCAAATAGCTTCAGCCATTTCGTTGGTGCCAACAGCGGTTGGATCATCACGATGTGGCTTCAAGTCATAGGTAACATCTTTGCCTTCCGCGATCACATCCGCCACGGCGTTTTCTAGACGCGTCGAAGCATCCTTCTCGCCGAGATGCTCAAGCATCAAGACGGCTGAAAGGATCAAAGCGGTTGGGTTAACTTTGTTGAGACCTTTGTATTTAGGAGCGCTGCCGTGAGTCGCTTCGAACACAGCACCATTAGGACCGATGTTAGCACCTGGGGCGATCCCCAGACCGCCGATCAAACCTGCACCCAAATCGCTTACGATGTCGCCGTACAAGTTTGGCAACACCAACACGTCATACAGCTCAGGCTTCTGTGTCAACTGCATGCACATGTTGTCGACGATACGTTCTTCAAACTCGATGCTTGGATATTCTTTGGCAACATTGGTTGCGGTCTTCAGATAAAGACCGTCGCTGTACTTCATGATGTTGGCCTTGTGCACAGCGGTAACCTTCTTGCGGCCATGCTGTACGGCATAATCGAAAGCACAACGCACGATGCGTTCGGTACCCGAAATGCTGATCGGCTTGATCGAGACACCCGTTTCATTGCCCTTGGTCTTGATCTTGCGGTCGGAAGGAAGACCATTGATGAAGTCGATCAATTGTTGAGTTTCTGGCTTGCCCGCTTCAAACTCGACACCTGCGTAAAGGTCTTCCGTGTTTTCGCGAACGATCACGAAATTGACAGGCACATCTTTGAAGTAAGTGCGAACGCCTTTGTACAACTTGCAGGGACGAATGCAGGCGTAAAGACCAAGTTCTTGTCGCAAGTAAACGTTGATGCTGCGGAAGCCGGTTCCCACAGGTGTGGTAATAGGAGCTTTTAAAGCACAGCGGGTACGGCGAATGCTGGCGATGGTGCTGTCAGGAATAGGAGTTCCGGTGCGGGCCATCACATCGACGCCAGCTTCTTGAACGTCCCAATTGATTTTTACGCCGGTGGCATCGACGCATTTGCGGGCCGCGTCTGAAAGTTCCGGCCCTGTACCATCACCTGTGATCAAAGTTACATCATATGCCATCGCAAGAACATCCCCGGCTAAAACTACGTTCGGAAGAGGAAAACAGCTCTCCCCAAGAATCTACCAAGAAAAACGCTGCTGAGAAGCGATCATAGGGTCGGACCGACCGTCCAAGGGACAAACTCATCGTCTCCCAGCCCTAATAATTCGCTTTTTGTTAAGTCTCCGCTGGCAACTTGTAGGACCCGTTGGAACATTTCCTCGCCCACCTGATCCACCGTCTTGCCTTCCAATATCTCCCCAGCGTTAATATCCATATCCTCGGTCATGCGATGGTAAAGCACAGAATTGCTGGCGATTTTGAGGCTTGGGACCGGTTTGCACCCGAAGCAACTCCCTCGGCCTGTGGTAAACAAAACGACGTTGGCCCCACCTGCCACCATGCCCGCGACACTGGCAGGGTCGTAGCCAGGACTATCCATGACAACAAAACCTTTAGTTGTCACCGGTTCAGCATAACCAAAAACATCTTCCAAAACGGTGCTGCCACCTTTTGCCACAGCACCCAACGATTTTTCCGCGATGGTAGTCAAGCCTCCCGCTTTGTTGCCGACGGATGGATTGTTGTCGAATTCTTGACCAAAGATGCCGCAATACCATTTCCACCAATCAATTAATGCCAACAACTTCTTACCAACTTCAGGAGTTCGGGAGCGACGAGTGAGGAGATGCTCCGCGCCATAGATTTCTGTTGTCTCCGAGAGAATTGCCGTGCCACCTGCTGCGACGACCCTATCGGCACAGGCACCGACGGCTGGATTTGCGGTCACGCCTGAGTAACCATCGGAACCGCCGCATTCCAATCCCACGCAAAGATGACTGGCGCTAACCGTTTGTCGGCGGACATCGTTGACGCGTGGCAATAGACTTGCCACCATTTCCACACCTCTTTCGATCGTCTTGCGAGTGCCACCTTCATCTTGCATCGATAGAACAGGTACACCACCGGTATTGGCGCCGACCTCGCGTCCATCGGGCAATCGAATCGGCACTAAGCGTTGACTTGAAATCAAATGCCCCAACGATCCTTGCTCACACCCCAAACCAACTAACAGATAACCGCCGATGTTAGGATGTCGAGCATAACCACCAAGAACCCTATTGAGCATTTGATGTTTCAAACCATCAAACGCCATGGCACATCCACCTTCATGCTTCAGTGCGACAACTCCATCGATATTGCCAAATGGTGACAAGGCATCTCCGCGAAATCGATCCGCGATATGTCGAGCTACCGACGCAGAACAATTGACGGACGAAATAATGGCCAGATAGTTGCGAGTTCCCACTCTTCCATCGCTGCGCAAATATCCTTGAAACGTCTCGCCAACACGTGGAACAGGAGGAGACGGTATCTCAGTCGCCAACGCTTCAAGATCGACTTGGTGATCGCAGCGCAAATTATGATTATGTACATGCTCGCCGGGATGAATGGTTTGGCAAGCTAAACCGATGGCCCAACCATATTTGAATACAGGCGTATCAACAGCAATTTCGGTGGTCGCCAGTTTATGACCAGCGGGAACGTCGTTGCGAACTTCGAGAAGCTGACCGTCGATGGTTAGCTTGGTTCCTTTAGGAGTCGGCTGAGTAACGACGACCACTTGGTCGCTGGGATGGAGTCGTATGAAAGTCTGGCCCTTTCCAACTCCCAGCGTGTTGATACCCGCTCCGCCCCCACCACATCCAGTCGATGCACATGACATACTAAGTTTCCGCCAAAAATCTAAAAATCGCTCGTCCGCAAAATAAACGCACTTCTGGTAGTTTTGGCCTCAACCTAAACTTCCGCATGTGCCTGCAATCGTCTCGTCCACCATTTGCAGCACTACCGTAAATCATTCCGCTGCAATGACTTACCGCAAATAGGCCCCGAATTTTGCCAATAACTCAAACCAGCAAAACACTCGGGAAAAGAGAGAGCATAAGCCGCTTTTGCTGGGGAAACCAGCCGATTTCCATAATCCAGCGAAATCCGCCCCCTTTCCGCCGCCCCCCTCCCCACTTCAGCGGGTATAATAAATGTTAAGCGACTTTGCTCATCACGCTGGCGTTCACCCCACTTTCGTGTTCTGAAATTATGTCGACGCCCACTGCCTCATCTACATTCGGATCTACGGCCAACAACCGCGACCCCCTCCCTTCTTCTGATAACTCAGAAAAAGGAAAAGGGACTTTGACCGATTGGCTCCATGCAGAACTTCAAAAAACGGTTCGCCACTTACAATTTCTCGAAACGACAGCCAATGTCGCTTGGTGGTGGTGCACGCTTTTGGCCGTCTTGGTTGTCGCAATCGCTTTAGATCACTGGCTGTGGGTCCTGCCAACCTACGCGCGATATCTGTTTTGGTTGACCGGCATCGGTCTATCGATGTTTTGGCTACTCCGTCGTATTTTGCCGCTGTTTATCTTTCGAATCCATCCTCTCTACGCAGCTAAAATTGTCGAAGAGGCGATACCCGAATTAAAAAATCGTTTGATCAGTTGGTGGGAACTGAAACATGAACCCCAATCGGCACCACGCGGTGTCGTAGCTGCAGTCGGTCGACAAGCGGTTGCGCAACTTCGCACACACGACTCTTCCGCTTTGCTCGATACCCGTCCGATGATCATCGCCATCGGTATCGCCTTGAGTCTTACCGTTTTCGTGAGCCTTTACTCATTGGTTGCCCCACGCAGCGCGTGGACCACTGCAGAACGTATTCTCTTCCCGTGGAAAACGATCGCTCCACCCGCGCGAGTCAAAATCAACCAAGTCCAACCTGGCTCTTCGGTAGTTCCCCAATCACTCCCCTGCCTTATCTCTGTCGAAGCATCTGGACTTCTGAGCGATGAAAAGGTTTTTGTCCGTTTCACATCTGCCGACCGACAAATACTTGATCAGCGCCTGGAACTTGCTCCCAAAATTGTTGGCTCGACTTACGAAGGAGCATTAACGACGGACGGTCGAGGAGTTCAGCAAGATGTTGAATATTGGATCGAAGCAGGCGATACCGTCGCTGGTCCATATTCGCTCAAAGTCAATCCGCTCCCTCAATGGACCATCGATAAAATTCGCTTGACCTACCCCGCTTACACCAAGCTTCCTCCCAGCGAGCAGACGGCTGACGGCAATATCGAAGCGGTTGAAGGTACACTTGTCGAGTTAAACGGCTCACTTAGCGGTGAGGCCAATAAAACCTTTATTGAGTTTTTCAGCCTTACGGCAGATGGTAAACCACAGCGATCATTGCGCAGCCAACCGATGTCCCTCGAAGGTTCTCAAGGTAAAGCGGCCTTCACCGTTCGGCTAAATGGTCAAAAAGATAATCCAACACTTGAAACCTATACGCTTCGTGCGATCGATGCGGGCGGCAACAGCGAACCCAATCCACTCTTCTATCCATTGCGAGTCACGGGTGACTTTGCCCCTGAAATCCAACTCACCGCGTCGAGCGAGTCCCCGCTTAAAGCGTCCTCCAAGGGATCGCTATCGGTACAAATCAATGCGTTGGATCCTGACTTTGGACTAGCGAATGTCGATCTGGAAATTCGCAAAGGGAACTTCGTATTAGAAACATTAAAACTCCTTGAGCAACCTGAAGGAGTGCGAGATCCTTGGAACAAAAAATTCCAAATTCGCTTGGCCAAATGGCGTTTACAAAGCGGTGAAAAACTAACGCTTACTGCCATTGCCAAAGATAATCGCCGACAACCCGGGACCGACACCTTAGAACAAAACGTAACGCGTTCGAGCTCTTTGGAAGTAGAAATCACCGAACCCACTCCGGCTGAAAAGAACAATAACTCCGAAGATCCATCGAAAGAAGAGAAGTCCCCCATCGAAGAGGTGACCGAAGATCAGAAGCCTCCCCAAAACCAGCGAAATTCGGAAAAACCTTCGTCCAACTCTAGCGAAAACGGCAAAAAATCTGAGTCCGGCAGCTCTGGCAGTGGCTCTTCATCGTCAGGTGGCTCGCAATCGGAGTCCCAAAATTCGGATAATAACAGCGGCGACTCCACCTCGAGTTCAGATTCTGCCAATTCCACGAAACCCAATACCGGCAACAATGCTGGCGAAGGACAAAGTGGCGAAGATTCACCAGCTAAACCCTCCTCTAACAACAGTAGTGGCGGTGATGGCAAGAGTGAGCCATCAGAAAACAACAACGCCAATAACGATCCCCAACAACAAAACTCCGAAGGTAATTCCGAGAAGAACTCCGAAGGCAACCGAGAGAACGCAAACTCCAAGCCATCCTCCGCAGAGAGCGGTGAAGGCAACAACGCTCCACCACCTGACCATGATGGTGACATCATGGAACGCATCCAAGAACGCATGCAACGCGAGCAAAGCAAGAATTCCAACAACAACGCTCAAGCTGGCAAAGAGCAGCCAAATTCAAAACCCAATCCCAGTTCGGAGAACAACTCGAACTCAAAACAAAGTCGTGATGGCATGGGCGAAAGTTCAGACGACACATCCAAGCCACAAAGTGGTTCCCCAAATGATGCGAACTCAAAACCGGCAGATGACACGAAGTCTGGCGATGACTCATCATCTGGTGATAACAACAAATCGGAAGCTAATTCGAAGCCAGGTGATAAATCGCAACAGGGCAACGATTCAAAGCCAGGCTCTGATTCGCAGCCAGGCAACGATTCGAAACAAGGCAACGATCCGAAACAAGGGAGCGA
>JBILTA010000806.1:0-5941 GCA_044371785.1 Pirellulaceae bacterium
AGATCAGAACGGTGAGGCAAGTGAACCTGAGAAGCTGTGGTCAATATTCATAGCGATCAGTCGCAGGGAGGCTGCGCCACAATTTGGGGTCAATGGCGATCCAGCCGAATCAGCGGACTCTACAACTGAAATGCGCAGAGTCGCAGAGGAGTTTTATGTTGGGATCGATGGAGCGGACGTGCACTGGCTAAGAGGCTACTGCCATGTTCTGATGGCCATGTGTGATTTCGCTTTAGCCTATGATGAAAAAGAGCTTTTCGAACACTGCGGACAGATATTTTTTCCAAACATCAAGTCGCCTTACCTCATTCCGTCTATTGCAGACAAATCAGAGAACCGGTTTATTGATGTCGAGTTATTGATGGATGGTGTTGCCGCCATCCATTTGATCGACTTTAAATTGGTTGATGCCGAACGTATGAAGTCAAGTCGGCAACATTTACTTGCCATGATCGCACAAAGTCGCGAGTCTTGGTCTCGTGCACTGCAAGAGACCGACAACGATCACGAATGGATACCAAATCCAAAACAAACGGGTGTTCTCAATTTGCCCGTTAGAAATGAACTCATCACGGGTTGGCATGCGGTGCTCAACGAGATGGAAGATGTTTTGGAAGGTGAGAAGCTGGTTCCCATGCTAAGAGATTTTGCTTGGGTCAATTCTGTAGATACCACCAAAGCAGACCGAGGGATCAATCTAAAAAAGTTTTTTGATGAGCCGTCCGACTTTGATTTGATTTTGGCGATTCATGGAAGCGGAGTTTCCCAATATCTGGAATCTGGCAAGGTCTCCAGTGAAGAGACTTGGATGCGTCTCACTCAAATCTTCCAGGGACAGTTCTTTGGCTTTGCCGTTTGGTTCAATTGAAAGCTAGGAGAAAGGTTCGGAAGGCCTAAAGCACCCAACAAGAACAGCTGTTTTTGGCAAAAACTGGCGGAAATCGGTGAATTCGGCCTGCTTTTTTGCGCCTAAAATCACGCTGAATCCTGCCGCAGTTTTTAGCCCCAGTTCCGAATTATCTGCGTGCCGAAACATCTGAATCCATGGATGACCTCAACTACAAACTATCCGAAGCACTTCAACGAGCTCGACAGAAGAGCAAGTTAGAGGCAATGTTGAGAACCACTCAATAACTGCTCTTTGATGTTAAACTTGACGTTGCCGAACTGCGGGAAAAACTAACCAAAGAACAAGCAGATGTGGATAGACTCGGTGCTCCTTCCATCCTTGCTCTCTTTTGCACGATTCTAGGGACCAAAGAACAACTTCTTGCCAAAGAACAACAAGAACTGGCATTGGCCAAAATAAGGTATGAACAAGCTTTAGAAACGGAAGCAGACCTCAGTCGAGAACTTAGCGAACTATAGATTTCATTGGCGGTTTCCCAAAATGCAGATGCGAAGTATCAACAGATTCTTGCAGAGAAGCAAAGTCGGCTGGTGCAAAACCATCATGCCCAAGGGCGTGCCGTTGCAGAGTTAAGTTTGCAAATCGAACAGCTGAAGATTGACAAAACGGAGTTCTTGGAGGCGATCACTGCGGGAGAGACCGCTCTTGAAGCACTCGAAAGAACTAGAGATTCTCTCGATGAAGCAAGCAATTGGGGGCTTTTTGATTTGGCAGGTGGAGGCATGATGACTTCCATGGTCAAGCATTCTTACGTCGACAACGCAGCCTCGCAAGCGAGACTTGCGCAACGAGCTCTGAACCGCTTCAGGGAAGAACTCGCAGAAGCGGGAGAACGGCTACACTTATCCATCAAGATCGATTTTGTATCCTCTTCTGTCGATGGTTTCTTCGGCAACATCATCGTTGACTGGATCATGCAATCTCGCATTGAGAACGCACGGCAGCAATGCGTCGATTTCGCCAGGCGAACTCAAGAGGCGGTTGAAAATTGTAAGGAATGGCTAAAGTAACTAGATGCTAAGCTTCTTGAAACGCAAAAACAGCATCATGAACTAATGAGCAATTCCTAGTTCGTTTCTTTGCATCATCCTCTTGCATCCGGGTGTTGGCTATACTAGGACTCTAGACAGTTCACATTCACGCCTCCATTTGCCTACTCGGAATAGAATCATGAGTTCCAACCTCCATTCGCCAATGCAGAACCGCCGACGTTTTCTCACCCAAACATCGCTATTGGCTTCTGGCCTAATAGCCGGCAGTACAATCACTACCAGTGCCGCATCCTATGCACGGATCTACGGTGCTAACGGGCGACTTGATATAGGAGCTATCGGTGTCGGCGGACGTGGGGCAGGGGACTTAGACGCTGTAAGCAGCGAGAACATTGTTGCCCTATGCGATGTCGATGCCAATACGTTGACAGCAGCCAGCAATCGTTTTCCCAATGCTCAAAAGTATTTTGATTATCGCGAGTTGATTGAGCAGGCCAAGCTTGATGCAGTGGTGATTGGAACTCCCGACCATCATCATGCTCCGGCAACCGTTCGGGCCTTGCGGCGTGGACTGCATGTTTATTGCGAGAAGCCACTAACGCATACGGTACAAGAAGCTCGAATCGTTACGGCCCTGGCGAAAGAAAAGGGGTTAGCCACGCAAATGGGTACTCAAAATCATGAGCATCCAGGCTATTTGCGTTTGATTGAATTGCTTCAAAGCAATGTCATCGGGCCAGTGCGTTCGGTCCATGTGATTACGGACCGGCCAGGTCGATGGTGGCCACAAGGAGTGACCATGCCGACCGACAAGCAAGCGACCCCAGAACATTTAAAATGGGATTTATGGCTTGGTCCAGCGCCGCAGCGAGATTATCACTCCGCTTTTGTCCCGTTTCGTTGGCGCGGGTGGTGGGATTATGGATGCGGTGCCATCGGTGATATGGCAATTCACTTGATGGACCCGGCCTTCTGGGGTTTGAAGCTTGGTGGACCTGTCACGGTAAAGTCCGACGGCCCAGCTCCAGATGCGTTCTGCGGCCCCAAGTCGATGCACACGCGATTCCAATTTGGCCAGCGCGATGACCTGCCTCCAGTGGAAGTTCACTGGTATGAAGGGGAAGCGAAACCTGACGCTGCTATAGCTGCCGATTTGCCAATGAACGGTTCTTTGTTTATCGGCGATCTCGGCAAGATCGCCATCGCTCATGATGGATTTCCCCAACTTTTGCCCACGGAGCGGTTTGCAAACTTCACAGCACCGAAAGCGTTTTTACCCGCATCGCCAGGTCATCATCAACAATGGATCGACGCCGCAAAAGGCAATGGGAAAGCAAGTAGTTCATTCGACTATGCTGGACCATTTACGGAGGTGGTCTTGCTGGGCAACATCGCTTATCGTACAGGCTTAGAAATCGTCTACGACCCGAAGTTAGGCCAGGTAACTCATGTGAAGTCCAATTCAGCGACAACAGAAATCTCGCCGGAACGTAGCATTGAAGCGGCCAATGCACTTCTGTCGAAGTCATACCGAAGTGGCTGGGAAGTGTAACATCAATGAAGAAGGCCGACGGGGTAAATCGCTTTATCCGGTCGGCCTCTTTGTTTTTCGACAGATCTGTTCTCTGGCTTGGAGTGTTCCCGCCAAACCTAGAACCCATCAAATCTTACTTGCTACATTTAGACCATTGTTGCAACCTGTATTGCACTGCCACTGCTAACACCTTCACTAGTAACAATAGCTGTTAGCGACCCTGCAGCCAGAGGATTAGTTGAGAAGGTCACCACCAAGCTCGTCGCTGTGGAAGATGTCACCGTACCAACAGCACCATTGTTAAAGGTAACGGTATTATTGCCGGGGGTGGTACTAAAGCCAAAACCATTGATGGTAACGGTTGTGGCTGCGAGAGCTAGGTTGGTAGTTCTCGCCGTTACTACAGGACGAACTTCAGCGATTTGAACTGCAGAACCGCTGTTCACACCGTTGGTTGTTACGATTGCAGTAAGCGATCCTGAGATCGAAGGCCGAGCAGAGAGCAGAACCGTTAACGATGTTGCCGAAGCAGCGGTCACCGCTCCTACAACACCATTATTGAACACCACCGTGTTGTTACCAGGTGTGCTACTAAAGCCAGTACCCGTAATCGTTACTGAGCCAGAGTTTGCGTTTAGGCTAGTGGTGGTATTGGTAACCGACACAGGCACAGTGGCGACCTGAACTGCAGCCCCGCTACCGACGCCGTTTGTCGTAACGACTGCGGTCAAATTACCGGCGGCAGGTTTCGTCGAGAACGTTACAGTCAACGATGTCGCGGTTGCAGCTGACACCGTACCGATAGCACCGTTGTTAAAGGTCACTCGGTTATTGGCGGCGGTAGTACTGAAGCCAGCACCAGCAATTGTAATGGTTGTTGCCGCGTTCGATAAACTACTGTTGTCACTCGTAACGGTCGGAGTAACACGGGCAACCTGGATCGCCGCACCACTGCTTGTACCGTCCGTTGTGACGACTGCGGTCAAGTTACCTGCAGCGGGATTCGTTGAGAACGTAACGGTGAGCGATGTCGAGGTTGCGGCTGTTACTGTACCAACAGCACCGTTGTTGAACACAACAGTATTGTTACCAGCGGTGGCACTGAAACCTGCACCAGTAATGGTTACCGTAGGTGCCGTAGAAGAAATTGACGTTGTAACGCGTGTCACTGCAGGACTTACTGTGGCCACTTGCACAGCCGAGCCGCTGCTGTTCGAATTGGTTGTGACCACCGCGGTTAGGTTTCCAAGCGAAGAAGGTCTGGTGCCAAAGGTAACTGTCAAAGCTGTTGGTGTAGCAGCGGTAACTGTCCCGATTGCACCATTGCTAAAGACAACAGAGTTATTGGCCAGAGTGGAGCTGAAACCGAATCCATTTATGACCATACCATTGGCGTTTATCGCCAAACCATTGGTACGACTGGTTACCACAGGGATAACGGTTGCAATCTGAACCGCCGATCCGCTGGTAACGCCACCGGAAGTCACGATTGCCGTCAAACTACCAGCCGACGTGGGTTGGGTCGTGAAGGTTACCGTTAACGAGGTTGTGGTAGCAGCCGTGACAGTGCCGACGGCACCGTTGTTGAACGCTACTGTATTGTTGGCGGCGGTGGCACTGAAGCCAGTACCGGTGATGGTAACCGTCGAAGCGTTAGCAGCCAAGTTCGTAGTGGAACTGGTAACGGTTGGCGTTAGTGTGGCTACTTGAACAGGTGAGCCGCTGCTAACTCCATTGGTCGTGACAATTGCCGTCAACCTACCTGCAGTCGGAACTGTTGAGAAGGAAATAGACAACGACGTTGCCGTTGCCGCTGTTACGGTTCCAACCGCACCGTTACTGAAGACTACCGTGTTATTGCCGGCAGTGGTGCTGAAACCTGTTCCTGCGATGGTCATCGTCGTTGTGCCCAAAGCTAAGCTGGAAGAGCTTTGTGTTACCACAGGACGAACAACGGCAACCTGAACCGCAGTACCACTACTTTGTGAACTGGTGGTTACCGTTGCAGTGAGGTTACCAGCTACGGTTGGCTTGGTACTGAATGTTACCGTCAAGCTTGTCGTGGTCGCTGTTGTTACAGTACCCACTGCTCCATTATTAAACGTAACCGTGTTGTTTCCAGCAACCGAGCTGAAGCCCGTACCTGTAATCACTACAGTATTGGCAGTAATACTTTGGGCTGTTGTCGAAGCGTTAACAGTTGGAACAACGGTAGCCACTTGAACTGCCGCTCCACTTGTCCTGCTATTCGTAGTTACGATTGCAGTAAGGTTGCCGACGCTTGTAGGACGAGTCGTTAATACCAGCGTAAGTGAGGTTGCGGTGGCAGCCGACACTCGAGCGACAGCACCGTTAGATAATCTTACGGTATTGTTGGCTGCCGTAGTATCGAAACCAAAACCATTGATGGTCAAGGAAGTGGTAGCAGCTCCTTGTGCTGTTGTGCTGCTAGTCACAACCGGAATCACGCTTGCCACTTGAACGGCGGAACCACTCGTAACACCA
>JBILTA010000355.1:0-5940 GCA_044371785.1 Pirellulaceae bacterium
CGCTTTCGACAGGACTCGAGTAGTATAGGATAGGAGCGAATCACCGACTTCTGAGTTTATGCTCCAATCGTCGTTCCGAACTCCAGCTTGAGGCCTTGAACATGCGATACTTATTGCAACGATTACTACTAGCTATCATCGCTCTGGTGCCAACGAACATGTCACTACACGCCCAAGAACTCAGGCTGGCAGAAACCAAAAAGCTGGCGGAAGAATGTTTCGTCTACGGTCTACCGATCGTAATGAACTACGGCATCATGTACGAGTATTGCGTTGATACGAACTCAGGTCAGTACAAAGCGCCATTCAATCAAATCAAGAATGAAGCTCGCGTCTTCACCTATGAAGATACCGCGATTGTCACTCCCAACAGTGACACACCTTATTCATTGTTATGGTTGGACCTGCGCACAGAACCCATCGTGTTATCCGTTCCGGCGGTCCCCAAAGAGCGTTATTATTCTGTGATGCTTTGCGACGGTAACACGTTTAACTATGGTTACATCGGTCAGCGAGCCACTGGACCAGAAGCAGGCGACTATCTAGTTGTGGGACCAGGCTGGAAGGGAGAAAAACCAGCGAGCATCAAAGAGGTTTTTTATTCATCAACGTGGTTCTCTGCGGTAGCCTATCGGACTCAACTCTTCCATCCGGAAGATATGCCTAACGTTGTCAAGATTCAATCGCAGTACAAGGTACAATCGCTGTCCGCGTATCTCAAACAGCCAGCACCTACATCGGCACCAGCCATCGATTTCCCAAAAGTCAACAAAGAGTTGTTGCTCCAGAACTTCTGGGAATACCTTGCCTTCTCACTTCAGTTTGCTCCTCCAGGCTCGGAAGAAATAGAGATCCGCGCCAAGGTCGAGAAGCTTCTAAAAGCCTTACGTTCCGCTTCTCCAGAAATGAAGGCTGCCGTTAAAGAGGGAATGCAGCAAGGTGAAGAGAAGATCAAAAAGTCTCTAGAAGTTTCCATGAAAGACATTAATGGTTGGCGAGTTGGCTCCGCTTTCGGCAATCGCGAATTTTACAATGGCAACTGGTTACTACGAGCTGGTGCTGCAACCGCCGGTATTTATGGTAACGATGCGGTTGAAGCGATTTACCCGATGGCAAGAACACTTCCCAACGGTGAACTTTTGGATGGAAGCCAGCACAACTACACGCTCACTTTTGCTGCAGGTGCACTGCCACCCGTTAATGCTTTTTGGTCAGTGACTATCTATGATGGCAAAACGCAATTGCTGATCAAGAATCCCATCAATCGCTATCTTATCAACACGCCGATGTTGCCAAATATGAAAAAGAACCCAGACGGATCGCTGACCCTGTATATCCAAAAGGATTCACCCGGTGCAGACAAGGAATCGAATTGGTTGCCAGCACCGAACGGCCCAATCTATTTGGTTATGCGACTTTATTGGCCCTCCGACAAGGAGCCCTCCATCCTGCCTGTGGGATCGGGATCGTGGCAGCCACCTGCGCTGGTTAACGTAAAATGACCTCACAAGCGCCGCTGCCGACTACCCTAACGAAAAACTTCACTGGCAATTAATGCTCATCTGCTTTCCGGTGCGTGGTACGGGTGCCACAATTCGTGCTTAAGTGAAATCGACGTCCGCTAGCAGGAGTTGTGGGATGCGCACCTTTGTTATTGCTTCGTATAAGAATCTTTGCCAAGCTGTTGCGATGCTTGTCATTACCACTCAACTGGCGACCGTATCACAGGCTCAGGAGAGTCCAAGCCCTACGAAATCGGCAAACGTCGTAAACTTAGTTGAGCTTTGCCCCAAACGAGATCCTATCGAGAGGAAACAGGTCCGAGCACTTTCCCGCAGTTCAGAAGAGTATGCTGAAGAGAATCAGACGCAAGGAAATTCATTTCCGGGCAAAGAGAACTCTGGCATCGTGAAGAGTCGCACCACCGACAACCTCTTTTGGCTTCATAACGACTCGGGAGATGAGCCCAAAATCTATCCCATTCGTGGGAACGGAGAAGATTACAAAGTCACACGGTATGCGGGCGACTTGGGCGTTACTATCGCTGGTGCCATCAATGTTGATTGGGAAGATATCACGGTTGATGATTCGGGGAATGTGATTGTTTCGGATTTGGGAAACAATCGAAATGATCGCCGCGACCTCGTCTTCTACATCATTCCAGAACCCAACCCATCAGCCGGTCGCTCTACTTTTATCAAACGCTACTTTGTGCGCTATCCAGAACAGACCAGCTTTCCTGCCCCTAAGGAGAACTTCAACTTCGATTGTGAAGGTGTATTCACTATCAACAATATTATCTATTGCTTCAGCAAAAATCGAAGCGACTCCCTTTCAACGCTCTATCGTCTTGACAACCCAGAAGAAGGAAAGCAAAACGTTCTCACGGCTTTAGAAACCATCCATGTTGGTGGACAGGTTGTAGGAGCTGATGCCTCAGCCGATGGCAAGAAATTAGTGCTAATTACCTATAAATCCATTTGGCTCTTCGAACGAAATAGCCTTGAAGAGTCGTTCTTCACAGGAACGATTCACTATGCTCCCTATGAAGCGGAACAATGTGAATCGGTCTGTTTTGCTGATGACCAAACACTCAAAATGGTCGATGAAGTCACTGGCATCTTGTTCGATGTCAATATTGCAGACCTTACGAAGCTTCGCTGAAACCGTCGTCCGCACAGAATTCTCTGGTATCACTTCAGCAGCCTGGAATCTAATTCCAACGAATCGGCCTTCCTCGCAGGTGATGCCAGAGAAACACGGCCATCATCAAAAGCACAGGCCCAGTGGTAATCAACAATGGTATCGCCACTACCGCTAAGGCTAAAGCTGGCAACTCCGCATAACGTAATGCAATACTTGCGGTAACGGACGCAGGGGGCAACAAGAAGGGAAGCCAATTGCCGCGTCCCTTTAGGAGAACGGACAGAACATTCAACTGGTTCTTGGTCCAGGATCGCATTAGCAAAAGCCAGGCGAGTGACAATATCAGCCAACAGCCCACTGTTGTCCACAGCACTGCCAGTTGCATCCATGAGAAGCGGCGTGAATTGTCGCTGGCTTTCAATCCAACCAGTTCGTGAAGTAAGCCGTTGTGGTCACACCAAATCATCAGCCAGCCGAAAAGGATCGAAACCGTCGCATTCTTGATCAGAAGCGAGTGGAGTTGCCCACCTCCTACCCACTTTGTCCATGGTAGTAGCCAACCGGCAAGCCGGTTTCTCCAAGTAATGCTTCCGACGGTAGAACCTTTTAAGGCTAGCCCAGCGATCGCTACAAATATCCCCACAGTAAGAGAGTACAACACTATCCCGAGTGCTATTCCGATGCCCCTTGTCGCAATCACAGCTAAAGAAGCATAGAGCAGTACCGTTAAAAGCCACATGAGCCAACCCATGAATCACCCTTCTTGGTTCTGCGTTGGCCAAGCTTCGAAGTATGGGGCTGATGCGCAACCCAATTGATCGCACAGCTCGATAAAAGCTTGCCGGCGATCGGCATCATCACCTGCGTTAAAGCGCAGAAGAAAAGGTCGCAGATCCCAATCAAACGCACTTGTCGCTTTGCCATGTAGATAAAGCAGCAGGGCAGCATAGTGGACCGCCACGACACCTGGATCGCGAACAATGCGTTGTAGCATCGTTTCAATGATCGGCGGTGGATGCATCGATTCAATTTGCTGCAGCGTAAAGTCGAGACCTTTATATGCATCGCATTGATCAACGCGTTGTAGAAGCTCTGAAAGTTGCTCATCATTGGGTATCAAGTCAGGAGCAACTTGAGCAACAGCTGCCTTCACTTCCGTGGTGCCAGTGTGAAATGCTTTGAGCAACGCTTGTTGTGCTGTTGGTGTATTGAGTAGAGCAAGCGCTTCAGCATCAATGAAATGTTGTATGCCACGAGACAACAAAAACTGTTCGATTGCTTTTCGTTCCTCGGGAGTAGCCATTCGGATTGCGTCTAAATCATGCTCGGGATCGCGCCAGTTGCCGGCATGGATCTGCGCTGCGGCGCGAAAGCGGTCAAACATAGATGGCGGTTTAGGGGAACCGTTTTCAGTCACATGTGAATCCTCAATTCTCCATTCTTGCACCACCACTATCGTAACTGTTTTGGATTCGTTTTCGTCAGCCCGACCGCGCAACTTCGCACAGCGAGGCAAATTCCGAGCCAAATCGCACAGATCTACCACAATTCCACTCCAATTTTGCTCGGTAAATCCATGGAAAAGCGTTCTGCAATTCGGAATCTTACGCTTTCGTAACCGTTGGCATGCGAACTGCACCATAGGCCGACCGCTCGCTCGAAACCGACATTGTAACTCGAAGGATAAAGAGCATTG
Organism: Pirellulaceae bacterium; assembly: GCA_044371785.1. Lineage (GTDB taxonomy): Bacteria > Planctomycetota > Planctomycetia > Pirellulales > Pirellulaceae > JAFLCP01. The sequence continues at coordinate 4,343 of JBILTA010000355.1, forward strand.
AGTGCCACATCACCTTCCCCTGCATCTCAGCTAAAGTTGGCTTGGCATACCGAGCCTGCAGATGACGTACTACATAAATTGCAGAGTAATCCTCAGGGTTTGACTCAGCATGAATCCCGTGAACGCCTGGAGCGATTTGGCCCAAATCAGCTCCCCGAGAAGGGCCCTACGCCGCTATGGATCATTTTCTTTAGGCAGTTTATTAGCCCGTTGATATATATCTTGGTTGGTGCAGCGATCGTATCGATGGTCATCGGTGACTTCAAAGACGCGATCTTCATCGGCATAGTTCTGTTGATCAACGCTGGGATCGGTACTTACCAAGAAGGGCAAGCAGAAAAGAGCAGTCATGCTCTGAGAAAACTGTTGCGTATGCATGCGCAGGTTCAGCGCGATGGTGAAGTGCGTGAGATCATGGCGGATGAAATCGTGCCTGGCGATATCGTATGGCTCGAATCGGGCAATCGAGTTGCGGCGGACATTCGATTACTCTCCTCTCAGGGTCTTGAAATCGATGAGTCGCTCCTCACGGGCGAATCGATCGCGGTTGCGAAGGTTGCCGATAGTTCATTGCCCCGCAACGCCCCCTTGGCAGAACAGCTCAATATGGGCTTTGCTGGTTCGATGGTAACCCGTGGCCGAGCGAAGGGGGTTGTGGTTGGTACGGGCTTGAATACACAGGTAGGACAGTTGGCTGTCGACGTGATGGCGACCAGTGGAGGCGCGCCTCCTTTATTGGCGCGAATGGAACGTTTTACCAATCAAGTAGCAATCGGAACGCTAGTTGCATCAATCGCAATTGGTACCCTAGGTATGTTCTTATGGAAACATACTTTGCTGGATACTTTTTTTCTTGTTATTGCTTTGTCGGTATCAGCTATACCCGAGGGCCTTCCAGTTGCCATGACGGTCGCCTTAGCCGTCGCAACGAATCGCATGGCCAAACGCAATGTGATTGTTCGACGGCTAACAGCAGTCGAAGGCTTAGGAAGTTGTACGTTGGTCGCCACGGACAAAACGGGAACACTCACCTGCAATGAACTCACTGTACGCGAACTCCGCTTGGCTGATGGTAAGCATTACACCGTTACTGGCGAGGGCTTCACACCAACCGGCAACATCTTATTTGATGGGCATTCATTGGACTCCGAAGGCCCTCATCCTCAACTTCTAGAGATGATTCGAGCCGTCTTGTTATGTAATGAATCGGAGTTGCATCAGCGCGATGGCGGTTGGACGTGGCGTGGCGATGCGGTGGACATAGCCTTGCTCGCACTGGGTTACAAGCTGGGTCGGCAACGCGAATCGTTGCTTGATACACGGAAACAACTAAACCAAATCCCTTTCGAATCCGAGCATCAATTTGCAGCAACCTACCACCGTGATGATCGACAAACATTGGTTGTTGTAAAAGGTGCACCCGAGCGACTATTGTCGATGTGTTACGGTTCACAAGAGAATACGGAACGTCAACGACATGAACAGACGGCGATCAGCATGGCCGAACATGGTCTGCGCGTAATCGCGGTTGCGCAGACATATCTACCTTATCTTGTATCGGAACATGATGTCCCACCACGCCCAGAAGGCTTGCAACT
>JBILTA010000030.1:0-17876 GCA_044371785.1 Pirellulaceae bacterium
GCAAAATCACCGAGGAAGCTCGCGAAGTAGTGGAAGCAGCTGCTGAAGATGGTGAAGCTGGACGCAAACACCTTGTGTATGAAGCTTGCGACTTGATCTATCACCTATGGGTGCTCTTGGGCAGCCGTGGTATAACACTGGACGATTTGGAATCCGAACTTGCACGACGGGAAGGGACATCTGGTTTGATTGAAAAACAGAATCGAACCACTCCCTCTAAACCCTCCTAACCCCATCATCGAAACATCCAACACTTATAGCTCGCTTATCCCCAAGCACGCTAACAACATAAGACCATGACACACAATCTTCGTATTGGAATCCCCAGCAAAGGTCGCTTGAGTGAACTCGCTTCGGAACTCTTAGCACAAGCGGGCTTAAACTTTCGTCGACAAGATCGCAGCCTCTTTGCGCGCGTTAGTCAATTACCTGTCGACCTGACTTTTCTTCGCACAGAAGACATTCCAGTTCTCTGTGCCGAAGGAGCAATCGACTTAGGCATCACCGGTAGCGATTTGGTCGAAGAGTCCAATGCAGATGTCGAAGTCCGCATGAGCTTAGGCGTAGGGCGCTGTAAGCTTGCGCTTTGTGTACCAGATACATCACCTTGGCAAAGTGCGAAAGATCTTGCCGGCAAACGATTGGCAACGAGCTTTCCTAACATTACCGAACGCTACCTCGCCAAGCACAATGCCCATGTCCACATGGTTAACTTGTCCGGTTCTGTTGAAATCATGATTCAACTGGGTGTCGCCGACGCAATCGTCGACTTGGTCGAAACGGGGTCCACCCTCGCTGCAAACCGCTTGCGAATCATGACCGATATCGGGCACTATGAAACCGTGTTGATCCAAAACAAAGAAAAACGTGAAGCAGCGACAGTCGATCGCATCATTCGTCGTTTGGAAGGTGTGGTTATCGCTCGCGATTACTCTCTGCTCGAATATAACGTGCCGCGCGAACAACTCGCTGCAGCAGAAGCGATTACGCCTGGCTTTAAATCGCCAACGATCTCCGCCTTGGAAGATCCTGCTTGGTGTGCTGTGCGGGTCATGGTTCGACGCCAAGAAGTTATCAGTGTTATGGAAAAACTTGAAACACTCGGCTGCTCCGCCATCCTTCAAACCGATATCACCAACTGCCGATTATAAATTGCCAACATCACCACGATTGCGCTTGATCCGTAGCCGCAGCGCGTTGGAGGCTTTTGAAGCTGCCCGTTTAGGCGTTCAAGATTCTCCATTCTCAGGATCTCTGTGCTCGTGTTCGTGTTCACTCGAAGACGGTGCTCGTGCTTGAATTCGGATTTCTCTTACCCATCTTCTTTTGTATCGAAATCATCTTATGAACCCACGTTACGTGGAAGTTGTTTAGCCCCTAGCTGGAGCGCAACGGAGGCTAGGGGGATCGGGGAAAGACGAAATCCCTTGAATACGATCTCAAAAAAGATGTTCAGGGTAAATTAGGTGCAACGCCCCCGATCGCGTTCCCGCCCGCGCGTAACGAATTGGTACCCAGCGCCCGCACGACCGCGCTAGTCCCCTAATGGAATCCCTCAAAAGTTCCTCCTTCTTGGGAACTTTGTAACGTCTCTGTCGTCACTACTTGGTCTGGGGAGACCCGAAAGTGCGTCTTCTCCGAAACTCCTGTTTTCTTTGAAATCCAGGAAATTCGGCCCCGGAAACTACCTACTTTGCCCGATCTCTCATCATTTTTCCCTTCAAAAGCTCCAAAAAAAGGCGAATTCTTCGTCCCACTAGCGTGACAAACGGTGGCGAATGTAGCCTTTGACGACTGGAGGATGTACCCATTTTGAGTACCAGTTCAGATTTTCGCTGTCGAGCCAACTACGTGCTGCAAAGAGCGTTAGACGGACATTCGAGTGAGCTTGAAGAGCTCCTTGCGATGTACCGCGGCTATTTGTTGGCATTGGCAGTCGCTCGAATGGACCCGCGACTTCGTCCACGTTGCGATGCGTCGGATATTGTTCAAGAAACGATGCTGGAGGCATTTCGGGATTTCCGTCAATTTCGAGGGCAGCAAGAAAGTGAATTCCTCGGTTGGATTCGCCAAATCCTAACCCACAACTTGGCCGGCGCCGTAAAACAACATCTTTTGGTCGAAAAACGGGATATCCGCAAAGAGATTGAGACCGAAGCCCAATTGGCAGCCAACGAATCGCGGCTAGAAATGCGCGAAAATTGGTTTGTCGATTCCGCCGCCAGCCCCAGCAGTATCGTACAACGCCAAGAACAACTCCAAAGCGTACTCGATCGAATCGCCAAATTACCAAACCACTATCGAGACGTGCTATTGCTGCGACATATCGAAGAACTGTCCTTTGAAGAAGTGGCTCAACGCCTAGGCAAGAGTTCGGGAGCCGTACGAATGATTTGGTTAAGAGCGTTAGAATCTCTGCGTGAGGTGTCATGATGGTAGCCGCCGCTTCAACTCTTGACCAACTGACTGAGCAACAACAAGAACAGGTTGCGGTCATCTTGGAACGTTGTATGGTCGCTATGGAAAGCGGTCAACAAGTCGACATCGAGACCTGTGTTTCAGAGCATCCCGAACTCCAAGAATCTCTGCGGCGCTGCTTAACGAGCTTACAACTGTTGCAACATGCCGTTCGCGAGCTTCCTTCGGAGAATAAATTCGCACGCACCCCAACAACCGGCACACATCTCGGCGATTTTTTGTTGCATCGTGAAATCGGCAGGGGAGGTATGGGGGTTGTCTACGCAGCAACCCAAGTCTCATTGAACCGAACTGTCGCCCTTAAGATCCTCCCCGAGAGCCTTTGGCTCCAACCAAAACGCATTCGCCGCTTTCAATTGGAGGCACAAGCTGCAGCCCATCTGCATCACCCGAACATTATCCCCATTTACGCGATCGGAGATGAAGGCAACACTCGCTTTTATGCAATGCCGCTGATCGATGGCGAATCACTGGACATTCTCCCCAAAAAACGGTGGTCCGAAAATAGTTTTCGACCATTAATCGATATGGCAATTGCGGTGGGTAACGCACTGCAACATGCACACGATCTCGGTGTTATCCATCGAGACATCAAACCATCGAATCTCATCTACGACCGTACCGGAAAAATATGGGTCACCGACTTCGGCCTAGCCCAACAAGTCCATCAACCTAACCTAACGGTCACCGGTGAATTGGTCGGGACCTTAAACTACATGAGCCCCGAGCAAGCCCTGGGCGAACCGATCGATCATCGAACGGATGTCTATAGTTTCGCAGCGACTTTGTATGAACTGTGCACGGGCCTCAAAGCCGTACATGGAACCAATGTTGCGGAAACGTTGCGCTGCATTCAAGCCACAGAACCAACTCCCCCTCGAAACCTGCAACCCGCTGTTCCGATTGACCTAGAAACGATCCTTTTAAAGGGACTCGCCAAAGAAAGATCCGAACGTTACGCCTCAATTGCCGACATGGTGCAAGACCTCATCGCGGTTCGCGATGGTTCGCCGATACGGGGCCAACGTCCTTCGCTCTGGATGCAAACCCAACGATGGATAAGTCGCAATCCACAGACGGCAAAGATAACCGCGGTCTGTGGAGCCCTCACCAGCCTGGCCACTCTGATCGCTCTTCTGGTACTGGTGATCAAACAAAACGAAGTACGAGCAGCGCTAGCGAAATCCGAACTCCATCGACAAACGGCCGAGAAGAACTATTGGCTGGGCCGCGATCTACTCGACAAATGGAATTCCGAAGTAATTCCGCTGTTGGCTGATGAAAATATTGCCCCGACCATCCGACAAGAAATGCTGGCAGACTCGATCGAGTTCTATCAACATTACCTCGATCAAGATTCACGCCCCACCGATGATAACCTTGCTCCATCTGCCACCTTAACCCGTGTGCAATTAGCTGAAGCCTACGCCAGCAACCAGCAATGGCGACAAGCGGTCGATCAATTGGAACTTGTTGTAAAGAGTCAACCACAACTCTCAACTGCCACTCCCACTGAATATCGCTGGCATGCCAAGGCCTTGGCCAATTTGGGACTCGGCTATCTGCAATTCGGAAAGGATGCCGAAGCTATCTTACAATTACGGGAAGCAGGAAAGCTCTATGCTGAGTTGCTCCAAATGGATTTTGATGAATCCGCGAAGAGGATTATTCAATTGGAGCAAGCGGCCGTTCATACCAACTTGGGACAAGCATACCGTTCCTCTGGCAATTCTGTGTTAGCCCTGGAACAACTCAGAATAGCAGACTCTATCTGCCAGCAGATCATGACAACTGGAGCATATCCCAAGAGCCAAAGACTGTTATCTCAAATCTGGGATCACCAAGCCACTTTGCTGGCGAATACGAATACTGAATCGGCGTTGAAGTATGCCAACCAATCCGTCGACCTACAGCGCGATAACATCGATCATATTCGCACCCATTGGAAACGCCTTCAACGATTCGGAACTAGCCTACATAACCTAGCAGCCCTCACACAAAAAAGCGGTGCTCCTGAAGTTGCTCTCGGCCAATTGAAAGAAGCCGAGTCACAGCGTGAGCTTGCAATCTTGCTGAATCCTAATAATCCAGACCTATTGAATGAACTTGCGGTGGTTCAAAACGCGCGAGGAATGATTCAAGCCGATCTAGGCTACAAAGATGAAGCCCGCTTGAGCTTTGAAAATGCTATTCGACAACTGCAAACCATTCAACAAAATCACACCACACGCTGGACTGCCAAATCACAAGTAGCACTTCTGAATGTGCTCATCAACCTAGCCACGGTATCTGCGGATGTTGCACCTGAGGAATGGAGTCGACAATCCGCTAGATTTGATGCGGAACTCCATCATCGTTTACTTGATTCGAGCAACGTATCGACATTACAAGATGAACTGAAGAACATTCGTCAGAGTGCAGAGCAGTTAAAGCTATCATCCTCGATGCAAGTGAAGGCTGAACAATGAACGATCATCCATCGAAGATGCCTAATGATAAAAACAAAAAACGCTTTCGCACGCTGCGCCCACAACTAGAACAACTCGATCCTCGTCTCTGCTTTTCGATTGATTTGCCCGAGCCAATAGCTGCGTTTCCTTCGACAGAAACCACTGCGGAGATCTCTCTCCCCGTTGACTCTAATACAAATATTCAAAACGAACTCGATACAGATTCAAGTCGGCTTCATATCAAAGAGTTCATCGACGATACATATCTCAACGAATCGGATGATCTAGATGCAACAAGTGATTTCGATGTCGGTTCTTGGATTGAATCGAACGAAGATGATGAGATGTACGAAAAAGATCTAGCCTTTGGGTTTGTCACCTCTGCTCTTTCGGGGCCAGCAGAAGCTGGTCGCGTGAATAGCGGTGATGCCCTGCCCGAAGTTTCGTTTGAGGGAGCGTTCACCGAGGATACCGTACCTGAAGTAACCTTCAAAGTTTGGGAAAACTCTCCGATTCGGCTTGAGGTAAGTCCATCCGAGTTGAGCGGCGGGAGACTAATATTGCCATCACCGGTACCAAATTCGCCACCTCCAAATTCGTCTATCCCTAACAATTCGTCACTGCCGTTAATCCAAACTGTGGCAGTCTTATCAGTACAGCCTCGCGGCACATCGAGTGACATCGTAACCAGACGGGATATCTCCAGTCTTGTGGGTTCGCAAAACGCTGCCCTTAGCGACAATATTTCTGCTGCCCCAAATCAGCTAGCCGAATCGGTGCTGGAATCGCAGCCAGCCACAGAGCAAAAACAAAGTCGAGTTGCTTCGAAAGATTTGAAAACAAACTTGCCACATCGCAAGCAACCGTCAACCGACACACCTCAACTCGATGCGGAAAACTCGTCCCTGCCTCTGGTAATGCAAGTTGCCGCAATCGATATAGAACGAGCGACGACCAGGGAGCAAGTCGCGGCAAACACAAGGCTTGTTTCCACTGCGGATCTTCCGAGTTTGCAGCAAGTTTCACTTGTTGGCCTGGTTTCCCTGGGCAACTCCCCGTTAGTCCAGCGAATTGCTCCGCTTCGTCCATCCGGTTTGCGAGTGATTCCGGCAGAGCAGGGTGGTGTCCCGCTGACTGGTGTTTTTGAACCGGTTCGCTCTACGGACTCTCCAGACGCTGCCGATGCTAAAGAGTCAACTCTATCCGAAAACACCTACCGCTTGTTGTTGGCTGGTTTAATCGCAATACCTACCTCGACGAGGGGAAAAAAGGTTCTTCGATGGTTTCAGCGTGACAAAAAGCAAAATGAGTAGCCCTTGTAAGTAGGGCCCATGACGGTGAACGAAATCCGCGAAACATGAGACGCCAGGAAAAATGGCGAAATCATGGCCGGTCGCGCTAGTACATGAAACTTCGATCAACTACGCTCTAAGACATCCCGCGAGTTAAAGGCAAAACATGAAAATCTCCAAAAAAACGCTGCGAAAGCTGCTCATTCAGTCCCTTGAAAATCGGTACGCGATGGATGCCGCCGGTTTCGAAGCCGAGACCGTTATTTGCGATCTACCACTACCTGAGACCAGCGTGGAAGATGTTTCGTTTTTTGCATTTGCCCCGGAAGCGGGCGAAGCTCATGTGATGAGCTTCAGTCTCTTCTCGGAAGAAGAGTTTGTCGAATCGCCTGTAGATGAGACAGAAGTCGCTACAGCCTACAGTGTCGTGACGCTCGATGGGGAAGAAGTGGTTGAGTATTACACCATCGACGCTTCTGAGCCAAAAGAAGCGGTTAATTTTGTCGTATACAAGACTGATGTCTCCGAGGTAGCTGAAGAAACCGAAGGCATCGACAAGTCATTTTACCAAACTTTTACGGTAAGCAATGATTCGGAAGAAGGCATCGAGGTCATCATCGAGACCACATCATTCGAAGAGGAGCCTGAAGTAGTGATTTGCTACTTCGATGAAAACACTGGTGAAGCAATTCCATTACCTGAAGTTTACGAAGTAGAGAAAGAAGAAACAGTCGTTGAAGATTTAGGTGATGTTAAAGTAGTGAACTTGACTGGTGAAGAAGGCTTCACCGATTGTGTTGTCCTCAACTATGGGTCTATCCCATCCACTGAAGATCCCGATGTGATGACTGCCACATCCACCGACTATGAAGTTGTTGAGATCGTCGACGCGACGATGGTTCAACGAACTAATGTGCCGATGGAAATGACAACTACGGCGTTACCAACCTGGGATGATTGCGATTTGAACCAAGATGGAAAGGTATCAGCATTGGATGCCATCTTGATGTTCAACTTTTTCAATACCTATTTCCAATCGTTCTTCAGCGGTAGAGTTTCGGTTGCGGAGAGTGCTGAGTTTGAAATCGAACAAGTGGATATCAACGGTGACTCACGATTTTCACCTATCGATGTATTGGTAGTCATTAACGATCTCAATGAATCGACCAATGGTAATTCGTTGATGAGTAGCGATTTGACGGAATTGGATAGCGGCCTAATGAATCCACCCGCAGATGAAGGCACCGCAGCAGCTCGAATCGCGAATGCATGGCTTACCTTGGGAATTACCACAAGTGTAACCAGTCACTTGAAAGATGCTTCATGGGAATTGACGATCGATGAAGCAGGTAGCGTTACTGCAAGTGATGGTGAAACCAAGATTGTTGCGGACGTCAGCAAAGATGGGATTGTAAGCATCAACGGTGTTGCGACCGAGTGGGTTGTCACATTGATTGATAATGTTCCATCGTTCACATTTGCCTCTGACGTTGACGAAACGGATGACCAATACGCCGCCGACTTTATTGACGCTGCTTTACTCGAACTCTACTAGTTCGATTCTGGTAGTCCAGATATCCAATAGTCCCAAGCCTCCGGTACCTGCTCGCCACACTCCAGGTCGTTTCCCTGTGGCAGCAGCGCAGCGGAGGCTTTTGATGTTGCGCTTTTTGCATTTAGGGCCGAAGGCTCGACATATCCTCTGCCGGTGCCGAGATTCACCGAATTTGCTGCCCCCAAGGAATTTAAGCCCTGAAGGAGCGACACACTCCATCGATCTTGCCGCCGTGGCTTGTCAGCCACGGCTAGGGCTCGCCGATACCCGCTCTACTTCCCAGCATCAACCAGATTGGGTCATTTTTACCTGCTCCATGACCGCTCGCACCGCCTCAGTCGGACCTTGCTACGCACCCAGCGATTGGTCTTTCGGATAACTCCCCAGCACCTCAAGTCGCAACGCTTGTTTCTGCAATTGCTTCAAAGCTTGCTTGATCGCTGGACGCTGCTGGTGTCCTTCCAGCTCAATAAAGAACAGATACTCGCTCCGGCTACCCTCAATTGGAAATGATTCAATCCATGTTAGGTTCAGCTTGTTCTTGCGAAAAACCAACATCGCATCGGCCAGTGCTCCCGGTTGATGGGGCACTTGGAACATAATCGCCGTTTTGTCTTTACCAGTAGGCTCGGCCGGCGAGCCTCCCAGGATGACGAAACGCGTCACGTTGTTGGCATTGTCTTCGATGTTGGCATCGATCACTTGTAAACCATGATGCACACCCGCTTCGCGACTTGCGATGGCAGCTACTCCCGGTCTTTCTGCGGCCAACTTCGCCGCTGCTGCGGTGCTTGTAATCTCAACCAACCGCGCTTCGGGTAAATGCTGAGCCAACCAAGTTCGACATTGGGATAACGCTTGAGGTTTGCTATGAACTTCAGTCACCTCAGTGCGACTGCAACGCCCTAACAAACAATGATGGATCGGCAACAACACCTCACCGCATATATGTACAGGAAAACGTGCAAACATTCCCAGTGTATCGACCACTCGTCCATCGGTGGAGTTTTCGATCGGGACGACGCCAAACTTCGATTGATCGCGAAGCAACTCTTGAAACACGGCCCCAATCGTCGCCACCGGTACGAGATTGGACGCTTCACCAAAATGGCGAATCGCTGCCAAATAGCTGTAACTGTATTGAGGTCCCAGATATGCAATTCGCGTTTGACTTGATAACGGTTGATAACTGGCCGAAGCAGTGTGTCTTAGCCAGTCTGCCACCACGCTGGACTCAAGCGGCGAATCTTTCGGCAACTCGCTCGCTTGTTTCTCGGCAGCAAGTTGCCATTTCCATAAATTTTGCGTGCTATCGTTAGAACCGACATTTTCTTCCAGGTTTTGCACCAACCGCGCTCGTCGATCTAGCAACTCCACCAACTGTTTATCTATTGCCGCAATCCGCTCGCAGTCATCGTTACGCTCCATGTTATTCTTGGAAGCTTTCGATTCAGTGGTTGAACTCTTGCTCGAGTTGGAACCGCGTTTGGTGGACGACATCCAACACATCCTTTATTCAGTATTAAATCAATCCGTTCGTTCTTCGTTTCGTACCCGACGAAACTCAGCAGCCCACATTAGCCTCACCTCGACCTCAATCGTCAATCACGGTCGATGTAAATCATCACTTCGGTCTGCGGACCGTCGACTCAACTCGCTAAAAATTACCGCCATCAACAACACTGCCATTTCCGAATGGCCGCCTGTTCTCTTTGGCAGTTAGCCTGCATCCCTTGTGAGTTAGAACCGGACCAAGTTCGGCTGTCATTCGCCTAGTCGGTTAATTCGGACAAAATCGGTTCCTAACCGCTGTCATTTTGGCAACTAGTGCACAACGGCTCTTTTATCTTCGGAAAAAGTGGCAGAGCCAATCGCTCGATCGGCGGACCGCCAATTACCCTATCGCTGCAAACCTATACCCGAAAACAACTTACGACTCAATCGAATAATTTCCTCAGCTTTGGCACACCGGTTGCTTGCAAGGAGGACGTCCTTGGAAGTAAATCGCCAGGGAAATTTAAAAGACCAAACACATCGAGTGAAAGCCGTACTGTTCGCTCGGTATTTAGACCACCTTTTTTATCACGCGCCAAACCAGAGAGAGGATTTTCAAAATGGCACAGGGCGAAAAGATCATTGGAATTGACTTAGGCACCACCAACTCGGTTGTGGCGGTGATGGAAGGTTCGGAAGTTAAAGTTATTCCGAACCCAGAAGGCAACCGGCTCACCCCCAGCGTCGTTGGCTTCAACGACAAACAAGACACGATTGTGGGCGAACCAGCTCGTCGACAAGCAGTCACCAACCCACGCCGTACCGTTTCCTCGGTCAAACGATTTATGGGACGCCGTCACTCTGAAGTCGAAAGCGAAGAGAAGATGGTTCCCTACGAAGTCGTTGGGGGCAAACAAGAATATGTCAAAATTCAAATCGGCGACAAACAATACACTCCGCAGGAAATCTCGGCGAAGGTTTTGCGTAAGCTTAAGGAATCCGCCGAAGCTTATCTGGGCCATCGAGTGAGCAAGGCGGTGATCACCGTTCCCGCTTACTTTAACGACGCTCAACGTCAAGCAACGAAAGATGCCGGGCAGATCGCCGGCCTTGAAGTGGCTCGTATCATCAACGAACCAACAGCGGCCGCTTTGGCCTACGGCTTGGACAAAAGCCGTGACCACAAAATTGCGGTGTTTGACTTGGGTGGCGGTACGTTCGACGTATCCGTTCTTGAAGTGGCCACAACCGGTGATGGCGATAACGCCAGCAAAGTTTTCGAAGTGATTTCAACCAACGGTGATACACACCTGGGTGGTGACGACTTCGATGAGGCTTTGGTTAACTTCGTCGCAGGGCAATTCCAGCGCGATAATGGCGTCGATCTTCGCAAAGACCCAATGGCATTGCAACGCTTGCAAGAAGCTTGCGAAAAAGCAAAGAAAGAATTGAGCTCGGTTCCTCAGACCGATATCAACCTGCCGTTTATCACCGCCGATGCTAGCGGACCAAAACATTTGCAAATGACCATCACACGCTCGAAGTTCGAAGAGCTTGTCGATTCATTGATCGAACGTTGCCGCAAACCGGTCTTGCAAGCTTTAGAAGATGCGAAACTCAAACCAAGCCAAATCGATGAAGTCGTTTTGGTAGGTGGTTCGACTCGCGTTCCCAAAGTTCGCCAGTTGGTTAAAGACATCTTCGGTAAAGAACCGCATCAAGGTGTAAACCCTGACGAAGTTGTGGCGATTGGTGCTGCCATCCAAGGTAGCGTGCTCAGCGGCGAACGTCGCGACGTATTACTCTTGGACGTGACCCCTCTAACCCTAGGTATCGAAACCGAAGGTGGTATTCTAACTGCGCTGATCGAACGTAACACAACGATCCCTGTGGAAAAGAAAAACACCTTCAGCACCGCTGCCGACAATCAAACCGCTGTTACCGTCCGCGTCTTCCAGGGCGAACGACGTATGGCAGCCCAAAACCGTGTGCTTGGTGAATTCAACCTCGAAGGTATCCCGCCACAACCACGTGGTATGCCCCAAATCGAAGTGAAGTTTGATATCGATCAAAACGGTATTTTGAACGTCTCCGCTCGCGATATCAGCTCAGGCAAACAAGCCTCAGTAAAGATCGAACAATCCTCCGGCTTGTCCAAAGATGAAATCGATCGCATGAAACGCGATGCTGAAGAAAACGCCGAAGAAGATCGCAAGCAGTTTGAATTGGCCGAAGCCCGTAACAAGGGTGACAACCTCATCTATCAGCTCGAAAAACTGATGAATGAGCAGAAAGATAAGTTGACCGACGCAGATCGCGAGCCGCTCAACAAATCGATCACACGTTTGCGTGATGCTCTCAAGGCAACAGATGTCGGCACAATTAAGTCGGCAACTGAAGAACTTGAACAAGCCTCGCAAGCCTTGAGCAAAGCATTGTATGAAAAAACAGCTGCAAGTGGCCCAGAAAATGCACCAGGCGGCTCCAACAAGGGGTCGGATGATGATGCCATTGATGCAGAATTCGAAGTAAAGAGCTGATAGCAGCGGTCAAGTTTATCGAGCCCTTTTCAGACGCTCGATGCTATGGATCATGTGCGGCCGTGACACTTGCGTGTCACAGCCGCACACTTCCATCAGGAACCTGCCACTGCACGTCAGAGCAAATATCCTGAAGGAGATTGAACATGACGTTCCGATTTGAAAAGCTAACCCAAAAATCTCAAGAAGCCGTGGCCGCCGCTCAGAGCGCCGCGCAAGAAGCAGGCCATCCTGAAATGGATAGCCTTCATCTCTTAGATGCTCTTTTGCAAGACAGCGATGGAATTGTCCCCGCTATCTTCAAAAAGATTCAGGCCAACACAGATCAAATTCGCAGCTTGGTTCAAAATGAGCTGAAACGCTTGCCTAAAGTTTCAGGCGGTCGCACGCCCAACGTGAACCCCGCTCTGCATCAAGCACTTGAATCGGCCTTCAAGATCGCTGACTCAATGCAAGATGAATTCGTTAGCACCGAACATCTTTTGCTCGGTTTGCTAAAAACAGATTGCAAGGCACGCGATCTGCTCAAGATGAATGGTGTGGTCGAAAAAGATGTTCTGACAGGTCTACAAACTGTTAGGGGAGGGGCAAAAGTGACTGATCAAGCGCCGGAAGGCAAACTACAAGCACTAGAAAAATATGGAATCGACCTGATCGAACAGGCTCGCAAAAACAAAATCGATCCAGTGATTGGACGCGATAATGAAATTCGTCGCGTCATTCAAGTTCTGTCGCGCCGAACCAAAAACAATCCCGTCCTCATCGGTGAACCCGGTGTGGGCAAAACGGCCATTGTTGAAGGCCTCGCCCTCCGCATCATGCAAGGCGACGTTCCACAAAGCCTTAAGAACAAAAAGGTCATCGCCCTCGACATGGGTGCCTTGATCGCTGGTACCAAATTCCGCGGCGAATTCGAAGAACGCCTCAAGGCAGTTCTCCGTGAAGTGAAGGAGGCAGGTGGCAGCATCATCCTCTTTATCGACGAACTGCATACCGTGGTCGGTGCGGGCAAAACGGAAGGTAGCAGCGATGCTGCCAATTTGCTCAAGCCTGAACTCGCTCGTGGGCAACTCCGCTGTATCGGAGCCACTACGCTCGATGAATATCGCAAATACATCGAAAAAGATGCTGCGCTCGAACGCCGCTTCCAACCGGTCTTCGTCGGTGAACCGTCCGTCGAAGATACGATCACGATTCTACGCGGACTGAAGGCTCGCTACGAAGCACATCATGGAGTCAAGATCCGTGACTCTGCTCTCGTCGCTGCTTCGAATCTCTCCAATCGTTACATCAGCGATCGTTTCTTACCCGATAAAGCGATCGACTTGGTCGACGAAGCTGCCAGCCGACTCGCGATGGAGCGAGAAAGCGTGCCCACGGAAATCGATCAAGTTCAGCGTCGCCTTCGCCAACTCGAATTAGCCCAGCGCCAATTGAACGAAGAAGGTGATGACGCTACCGATGATCAACTCGCTGAGATCGAAGAAGAAATGCAGAAGCTACAACATGAGTTGGCCAGCCTGCGCGAACAATGGGAAACCGAACGACTTGGCGTCAGCGGTGTCCAGGAGATGCGTCAGAAATCCGACCAGTTGGAATTAGAATTCAGAAAACTCGAAGCCTCGATCAAAGAAAAACAATCAAGCGGTTCACCTGTTCCTGAATCCGATTATCAAAAGCTGTTTGAATTAGACAACGAACGCCGCAAACTCAGCAAAGTGATGGAACAAGAGGATCATGCTCCCCCTGCACATGATGATGCTCGCAAACTTCTGCGCACGGAAGTAACCGCCGAAGAAATTGCCGAAGTCGTCAGTGCTTGGACGGGCGTTCCCGTAACACGCATGCTCGAGACTGAACGCGCCAAGTTGCTGGTGATGGAAGAACGTTTGCATTTGCGCGTAGTGGGACAAGGAAATGCAGTAGAAGCTGTGTCGAACGCTGTTCGTCGCAGTCGTAGTGGTTTGCAAGATCCAAATCGCCCCATCGGTTCGTTTTTGTTCCTCGGCCCTACCGGTGTTGGCAAAACCGAATTGTGTAAAGCGCTGGCTGTGGTGATGTTCGATGACGAACATGCTATGGTACGACTCGATATGAGCGAGTTTATGGAACGCCATACGGTGAGCCGTTTGATCGGAGCACCTCCTGGTTATGTGGGCTATGAAGAAGGTGGCAAACTGACCGAAGCGGTCCGCCGCCGTCCATACAGCGTGCTGTTGCTCGACGAAATTGAAAAAGCTCACAACGACGTTTTCAATGTCCTCCTGCAAGTTCTGGACGATGGACGACTGACCGATGGCCAAGGCAAAACCGTTGACTTCACTAACACAATCATTGTGATGACCAGCAATATCGGTTCTCAGGCTATCCAACAACTCGCCTCAGAAGGTGCTTCGGAAGAAGAGCTTCTCGATGCAACCAAAGATGCGCTTAAAGAACGCTTCTTGCCCGAATTCCTGAACCGTATCGATGAAACGATTGTCTTCCAACCATTGAAGAAAGAAGAGATTCGCAAAATCGTACGCTTGCAACTCGATCGACTCGAAAAACAACTAGCCGAAAACCAAATTCGGTTTGAGGTTTCCGACGAAGCGATCGATGCCATCGCCGATGAAGGATACGATCCGGCCTTCGGGGCTCGACCGCTGAAGAGGGTGATTCAACGCAAATTGCAGAACCCACTAGCAACCGAATTGCTCAAAGGGCATTTCCCTGAAGGTTCCGGTATCCGAGTCCTTTATGAAGAGGGTGAGTTTGTGTTCCAGCCCCTAGAAGTAGTGGTTAGCAAGTAAATTAGATCGCTTGTTTTGTTTACCCCGTAACCGCAGCGGAGCGCAGGTTAGGTAGCCTGATCTCGACTCCCAATTCAAGCGACCTAGAATTGACAACCTTCCCCCTTTTGAAGTATTGTTTGCCTACAGAGTTCCCCCCTGCTGTGAATACGGCAGGGGATTTTTTGTTCACTTTCGGAAAGACCCCGAACAGAAAGACCCCGAACAATGGTTCGACCGATCCTCATCTATGACACCACTCTGCGCGATGGCACGCAAGGAGAAGGGGTCAGCTTCTCGCTGCAAGACAAGTTGAATATCGCTCAGCGGTTGGCCGAGATGGGCATCGATATGATTGAAGGGGGCTACCCACTTTCCAACGAGAAAGATGCCCAGTTCTTCGAAAAAGTCAAAGATCTTTCCCTCGGCTCAACACGTATTGCCGCTTTCGGGATGACTCGCCGCAAAGGTGTTTCTGCTGAACAAGACCCCGGTATGAAAGCCCTGGTCCGCGCCGAGACTCCCGTCATCACCGTCGTCGGCAAATCTTGGGACTTTCATGTTACCGAGGTACTCCGTGTTACCCTCGAAGAAAACATCGACATGATTTCCGAAAGTGTTGCTTATCTTAAGCGATACTCAGAAGTGATTTACGATGCTGAACATTTCTTCGATGGCTATCGGCTCAATCCCACCTATGCGCTCAAAACGATTCGCGCTGCCGCAGATGCAGGTGCATCGTGGATCGTTCTCTGCGATACCAACGGTGGCACGTTGCCAGAACAAATTGCCCTCACTGTCGGCAAGGTGAAAGAGTCGTTGGCCGGCACAGGCGTTCGCTTAGGGATTCATTGCCATAATGATGGCGATTTGGCGATCGCCAATTCACTCGCCGCCGTGGATGCCGGTTGCGATCAAGTTCAAGGAACCATTAACGGTATCGGAGAACGCTGCGGTAACGCCGATCTCGTTTCCGTAATGGCCAACCTAGCACTCAAAAAACAAGGCTACCAAGTTCTCAACGGTCGCGGCTTATCGCACCTCACCGAACTCTCTCGCTATGTTTACGAAACAGCTAACTTACAATTGAGAAGCAATCAACCGTTTGTCGGCCAAAGCGCTTTCGCGCACAAAGGTGGCATGCACGTTCATGCCATTGCTCGTGCGACGGAAACCTACGAGCATCTCAACCCGGAACTTGTCGGTAACGAACGCCGTATCTTGGTCAGCGAACTTTCGGGCCGCTCAAACATCATCGCGCTGACCAATAAACATAACTTAGATTCCAATCGCGAGCTGATGGACAAGATCTTGGCCGAAGTGGTTCGACAAGAGAACCAAGGCTATCAATATGAAGCTGCTGAAGCTTCGTTTGATTTATTGGTCCATCGCATCGCAGGCTCATTCAAACCTCACTTCGAAACAGTTAAGTATCGTATCGTCGCTGGCGACCGAGATGCCGCGCGTAATTTTGCGTTTGCTGAAGCCATCTTGAAGATTCGCGTGGGACCTGAGATGCGTTTTGAAGCGGCCGAAGGTCATGGTCCCGTCAACGCGCTCGATGCGGCTCTGCGAAAGTGCCTCCTAGAGTTTTATCCTCAACTAGCTGACATGCATTTGGTCGACTATAAGGTTCGCGTGGTCAACTGCGAAGCCGGAACGGCTGCTCGAATTCGTGTAAACATCGAAAGTGCCGACCACCATGGTAACTGGGGCACGATCGGGGTCAGCGAGAATATCATCGAAGCAAGTTGGCTCGCCTTGGTCGATGCAGTCGAATACAAACTTCATAAGCATGAAGCCCTGCGAAATAAGACTGTTGAATAAACAAGACAAATAAAGCATCTCGCGATCACGGACGTGTGTGATGTGAGAGCGATTGGGTTGTATGAACTACCTAGTTGTTTCGTGGAAAGAGAATTGTTGTGGCAACTGAGATTCCGAATCGATTTGATTTTCAGCAAGCGGCGGAAGAGATTTATCGCAATTGGGAAAAAGCGGGCTGCTTTAACGCTGAACCCAATCCCAACAAAAAGCCTTTCACCATTGTCATTCCACCACCTAACGTCACCGGTGCCTTGCATCTTGGCCATGCCTTAAACAATACGCTGCAAGATATCCAAATCCGTTGGCACCGCATGCGCGGCTTTGAAGCGCTGTGGATCCCTGGCACCGATCATGCCGGTATTGCGACTCAAGCCGTTGTCGAACGACGACTTAAAGAAGTGGAGGGCAAGACGCGTCACGAACTGGGACGCGACGGATTGATCGAACGAATTTGGCAATGGAAAGATCAATACGAAACTCGCATTCTGCAACAATTAAAACGCCTCGGCTCGTCATGTGATTGGCGTCGCACTCGCTTTACGCTAGATGATATGTGCGCGACCGCCGTTCGTCGCACCTTCTATGATCTCTTTGCCAAACAATGGATCTATCGCGGCAAACGCTTGGTCAACTGGGATACCTATCTTCAAACTGCGGTCAGCGACGACGAAGTTTTTCATGAAACCGTCAAGGGACATTTCTGGCATTTGCGTTATCCGGTGATCGACCCCAAGCCGGGCGAACCAGCCTATGTCGTTATTGCGACCACGCGTCCCGAAACGATGCTGGGTGATACGGCTGTTGCCGTTCATCCAGATCCGGCTGATACACTGGAAAAAGCGATCGCTGCAGCGAAAGACAAGGTGCAAGAAGCTGCTGCCAAAGAGCGACCTGCCTTGGAAAAGCAAGTCGAAGATTTGGAAACGCGCCGTCGAGAACTGCTTCCTCACTTGCAAATGTTAGCTGATATGGCCCGCGATGGCCGAAAGCTTCGTCTTCCCTTGCTGAATCGCGAGATTCCATTGGTTGCCGACATTTGGGCTAAGCCTGAACTCGGTAGTGGCTGCGTTAAGATCACGCCCGCCCATGATCCCAACGACTATGAAGTAGCCCTGCGTTGCCAACTTCCGATGATCAACATCCTGCTCCCCGATGGCAAACTCAACAGCCATGCAGGCCCGTACGCAGGCCTCTCGATGCAGCAAGCTCGGCAACGTGTGGTTGCCGACATGGAAGCTGAAGGCTGGCTCGATCAAATCGAAGATCGTGAAATCGATCTCGCACATAGCGATCGCAGCAAGACACCGATTGAACCGTACCTCGCGGACCAATGGTTCGTTCGTATGGAGGAATTGGCCCAATCGGCGATCGATGCGGTTGAAGATGGACGCGTCAAGATTTTCCCTCCACGTTACGCCAAGGGATACGTCGATTGGCTCAGCGAAAAACGCGATTGGCCTGTGGGTCGA
>JBILTA010000031.1:0-17855 GCA_044371785.1 Pirellulaceae bacterium
ATTCGACTCGAAATCACCGAAGCGGATGGCTCAAAGACCACAGTCGGGAGCGGCTTCGAAATTCCCTCTCTGCCTGCTGGCGAAACGGCTGTACCCAGCGTGTTTCGTTCGCTTCAAAACAAAACCTATCAGGTCGAAGAATATTCAAACACTGGCACTATTGAGTGGACCTACATCGTGCATGAAAGCATGTAAGTTTACGTTGATGCAAGGTAGACGGCTCCCTAGTCCGGAGAGGTCTTTCGTTAGTCTTTCTGACGCATCAAGGACTCTATGGCACGCGGGGCTTGGGCGCGAATGTAAAGTCGGAACCCAACATCCTTCGTCGGAACCCCAATAGCATTAACACGTCGGCTGAATTTTCCGTCTTTGTAACCCAAGATGATTGAAGATGATCCTAGGTCCACGGTAGCTTCATCGGGATCGGAGCGAAATCCGCTGAGGCCGCGCGGAAGACTACTTGCGACAGAATCACAATACAGCCAAACCAGTTCGTTACATGCCTCTCCCCCTAAATTCTCAGCAAGTTCTGCAACCCAACTGTGCTGCACACCAACCACAGGATCTTCATCTTTAGCCGTCGGCGCATCGCTCATGCCGGGGGGAAGTTGTATATTGGCTCGCCGTATATCGTGCCAAGTTACCTCCGTTTCGCCGACATATAAATCGGGTACTTGGTAGGTTTTCTCCGGATAGTTTGGATATAGACCCGTTTTAAATTCGTTTCCTTTGATGTTGACTAAGTTAGTAGGTCTTTCTTGGCCACTAAAGAGTCGGACAGCCGGAAGTTGGGCCACACCGTCTTTCCAGTCATACCAATGTATCTTTCCATACTGCTTTCCCTCATCAGGCAACTGCGGAACCGTTCGAAGTACTTGATGGTATCTATTATCTGGTGTCCAAGCATAAACCCGATAGAAGCCAGCGGGGATCTTGGTTTTGACTGGATGCTTAAAGGGCCCCAATGTAAATGGTTCGACAGGATCTGGCAGGTATGTTTCTGGATTCAGTTTTTCAAAAAAGAACTCTGCGTCCGGCGAATGATCTTCGGTGTCGATCGAGACCATCAAGGCGGTGCGTTCCCAATCAGGTCTGTTTGGTATTGACGCTTGAACGATAATTCCAAACAACAACAAGATACTCGCTGCAATGGCAATCGGAGCACGATTTAATCGCACCCAACGCCATGCTCGACGTTGCCAGGGCCAAGGATCAGCCAATATCGGTTCACGTTTCAAGAACCTATCCAAATCGGCAGCCATCTCCGCTGCACTCGCATATCGCGCACTTGGTTCCTTCTCCGCCGCCTTCTGGCAGATGCTCACCAAATCACGCGGAATTTGCTTGTCAATTTTGCGCGGGTCAGGAATGTCCTCGTGGATGACTCGGTACAACAACGCACGACTGCCACCTTCAAAGGGACGTTTACCGGTCAACATCTCATACAAAATAATTCCTAAAGAATACACATCTGTGCGGCCATCCACTTGATGCGACAAGCCCTTCGCTTGCTGAGGCGACATGTAGGCCGGAGTACCCAAGATCTCGCCTCGAATACCAACCACCATCACCGTTGTGCTGCCGTCGTCGGATTCGGTTGGGCGACGATCACGCCGGGCTAAACCAAAGTCAGTCACATACGGATTGTCTTGTGCATCCACCATGATATTGGCAGGCTTCAAATCGCGATGGATGATTCCATTCTGATGAGCGAAGTCGATCGCTTTAGCCACCGTGGCCACAAAACGGGCAATCGCATCATAATTGCCTTTGTATTTGGCAATACACTCCTTTAACGATAAACCGTCGATCCACTGACTGATAATACACAAACTGCCTGGCTCATCTTCTATCTTGCGACCGCTATCAATGTCCGTTTCTGTAACAGCAACCGTCTTGTCACTCTTGGATTTCCTAATGGCCGTCGAATCACCTGCTGGTCCCGTTACCGGATTCGATGCTCGCAAAATCTCGTAGATTCGAACAATGTTGGGATGTTCTAATTGTGCCGCCGCCTGCGCTTCATACTGGATCATCGACAATTGGCTATAGGTCAAAGATTTGCGAAATGGCACTTTGATGGCCACATATCGATCCAATAAAAGATCTTTCGCCTTATAAACTTCGCCGAATTGCCCCTTACCCGATTTGCTGACTAAATCGAAACGGTCCCCAAGCCGTTGATGTTGCAACTCTACCGTCAACGTTTGAGTTTCGTCGTCGGCCACCATAATGCGGCTGCCACAAGACGGACAGGAAATCGATTCATCAACAATCTCAGGAAAGTTGATTTCACAATCGCAGTTTGGGCAATGCGTTTTCATCGTCCCATTTCCTACTCAGTTTGGGTTCGTAATCAGGGTCAAGTCGCTCAAATTAGAAACCAATGCCTCATAAATAGCAATTACTGACCAGCTACATATGGGGTACTTATTGTAGGTGTGCACCTGGGTTGGGTGGGTGTGCGAGCCGCCGAGCGTGCGTCACCCGTCAAATAGGGGTTGCAATGCGCTAAATTCGATCCGATTTTTGGCTATAATGAGAGCCGGATTTCGACTTCAACCCGATGGTTGCCGCGAACCCCAAAGCCCCCCAAACTTCAACCTCTCCGAAGTATCAGACGCATGACTCAGCTGCGATTTACTCACCCAGCTATCGTACCTTTTGGCCGCTCAAGCCTCTTTTTCAATCTGGTGCTAGCTCCGTTGCCAGCCGTTTGGATCGTCGGGCTTTGGTTATCGATTTCCGCTAGCGGACAACAACCTGCCGCTACTGAAAGCACGCTCAATTTCGTGCGCGACATTCAGCCAATTTTGGCTAACCACTGCTGGAACTGTCACGGTCCAGACGAAAAAACTCGAGCCGCTGATTTGAGACTCGACGTACAACAAATCGCTTTTGATACCAAAGCTATTGTCCCCAACAAGCCTGAAGAAAGCTCGGTTATTGCGCGTATACATTCCACTGATACAGAAGAGGTAATGCCGCCACCATCCACGAAGAAGCCTTTGAGTGACAGCCAGAAAAAAATGCTTGAACAGTGGATCCAGGAGGGGGCGAACTTCGAAGGTCATTGGGCCTTTCAGCCGATTCAACGTTCCCAACGTATGGCAAATAATCCTCAGCTCGGGAAATCGGCGATCATTGATGCCATCGTACGCGAAGAACTCCCCCGACATGGATTAACTGCAGCTCCTGCTGCTGACAAAGCGACTTTATTGCGTCGTGTGACTTTGGATCTCACCGGTCTTCCACCCACACAAACAGAGCTTGAGCAGTTCTTAGCCGACTCTTCGCCCGATGCGTATCACAAGGTGGTTGATCGGCTTCTGGCATCCAAAGCGTATGCTGAAAAAATGGCCGCTCAATGGTTGGATCTGTCGCGTTATGCGGATACCAATGGATACAACAACGATGAAGATCGCACGATGTGGCCATGGCGAGATTGGGTCATTAATGCGTTTGATCGCAATATGCCCTTTGACCGATTTGCGGTCGAACAATTGGGAGGTGACCTGTTGCCCGATCCGACGCAAGAACAATTGATTGCAACTGCCTTCTTGCGCAATCAAGGCCACAATACCGAAGGCGGTATCATTCAAGAAGAGTATCGTGTCGAATATGTGGCGGACCGAGTTCATACCGCCGCGACCGTATTCCTCGGCCTCTCGATGCAATGCGCCCGTTGCCACGATCACAAGTACGATCCGATAACTCAGAAAGAGTACTTTCGCTTCTTCGCCCTTTTTAATAACCTCGATGAACGCCAAGCAAGCTACAGTAAATTCGTCGCCGCTGAACCCTTCATTCGCGTTCCATCGCAACAGCAAAATGAGCAGCTGTCACAGATCGATCAGCAACTTGTTGACTTGAAAGCTGCGTTAGTAAAACGTGAATCGTCTGTTTTCGAGACATTAGCTCAATGGTTACAAGCAACGTCCGCCGACGAGATTGAAAAACGCTTTGGCTCTAAGCCGCTTTATATGTTTCCCTTTGATGCGCTCGAAGTAAAAGAGGCAAACGTTGTCGGTTTCGATTCTCTGCATCCTCAACAGTCCTCTACTGTGGCTGGCAAAATTGCTTTTGTAACGGGGCAGCGTCAAGATGCCATACAGTTGGATGGTGCCTCGCATTTGGTATTAGGAAACCTTGCAGACTTCGATGGAACATCTCCCTTCGCGATCAGCGTATGGGTCTATCCCGAAGGAGATGGCTCAATGGCCATCCTTTCCAAAATGGATGAAGGGAACGCCCACCGCGGGTACGATCTGCTTTTGGAAAACGGAAAAGTCGTCTCGCATCTTCTCCATCGATGGCCAGAAAATGGTCTAAAGGTCTCAGCCAGAGAAACATTGCAAAAAGGAAAGTGGCAGCATGTTGTGTTGACTTATGATGGTGGTCGCAAAGCCGCCGGACTGCGGATCTATATTGATGGCAAGCCCGCTACCATGGAAACTCATAACGATTCGCTTACAGAAACCACGACGACCGAAAAGCCATTCCATGTCGGACTCCGTCAACGATCCCTTCCTTTCCAGGGCCGAATTGATGACTTGCAGATTCTTCAAGGAACACTGCAGTTGAGTCAAGTCAAGGAGCTGATGGATGGTAAGCCGCTGACAAGCTTTGCCACTTGGTTGCGTTCTCCAAGCGATACTTGGAACGACGAGCAAAAGGAGCAAGCCAAACAGATCACTCTCCAGCAACTCGATTCGAACTACAAGTCGCTTCAACAAGACATTGCCGCGAAAGATAAGGAAAGAGTTGCTTTAGTCGATCAATTTCCTGCTGTCATGGTCATGAAAGAAATGAATCCGCGACGAGAGACCTTTGTGCTCAATCGCGGCCAATACGATCAGCCGACAGATAAGGTTGACCCCAACGTTCCCGAGGTACTCCGTTCGTTCACTTTGCTTGCACCCACCAATCGCTTAGAGTTAGCCCAATGGTTGGTTCATCCGGCCCATCCGCTTACGGCACGAGTGGCCGTCAATCGATTTTGGGAAAACTATTTCGGAGTTGGCTTGGTCAAGACAAGTGAGGATTTTGGCACGACCGGCGAGTTTCCATCGCATCGCGAATTGTTGGACTTTTTGGCAATGTACTTTATCGATAGCGGTTGGGACGTGAAAGAAATGCAACGGCTAATCGTGCTTTCTGAAACCTATCAACAAGATTCTCGAATGACGGAGGAGCACTTAGCTAAGGATCCCGAAAATCGTTGGCTATCACGTGGTCCGCGGTATCGTTTATCAGCTGAGACGATCCGCGACAACGCTCTGTCGATCGCGGGGATTTTGCAGCCTCGCGTTGGAGGCCCAAGTGTGAAGCCTTATCAACCGGAAGGCTTGTGGGAAGATGTTACGGTCGAACGCCGCGGTAAGTATGTACCCGATCAAGGAGAAGGTCTGTTTCGCCGCAGTATGTATACGTTCTGGAAACGTACTTGCCCTCCTCCAGCGATGGTAAGCTTCGATGCTCCTAACCGAGAGGTATGTGTGGCACGTCGCTCGCGAACCAATACACCTCTTCAATCGCTGGTTCTTATGAATGACCCAACTTATGTAGAAGCGGCTCGAGTCTTGGCGGAAACGATGTTGTCTGAACATGATCATGACGACGCTCGAATTCAGGCGGGCTATGTGCGAGCCGTATCGCGGCCCGCTCGTGCGGATGAATTGGCGTTGTTGCTTGATCTATTGGCATCCGCTCGCGAGCGGTTTGCCAATGAGCCTGAAGCTGCCCAAAAGCTGACGCAAGTTGGAACACGTCCGCTCGCACCAAATGCCGATGTAAAAGAAGTCGCTGCCTGGACCATTGTTGCCAGCACCATACTCAATCTCGATGAAACGATTTCCAAAAGGTAGTTGATCATGACTTCATTACAACAAATGTTTTCATCGATGTTGCGTCGTGATTTTTTGCGACGCTCGATTCTGGGCTCAGCCGCATTGACCGCTCTAGGGCAGGCGAGCCAATCTTCTTCTTCACTTCTCGCGGCTGAAAAGTCTCCACATTTTGTTCCCAAAGCGAAACGAGTCATCTTCCTGTTTCAATCGGGCGGCCCATCGCAACTTGAATTGATGGACTATAAGCCGAAGCTCAAGGAACTTCATGGAACCGAATTACCCGATAGCATACGGCAAGGACAACGTTTAACGGGCATGACATCGGGGCAAAAGAATTTTCCATGTGTTGCGCCCAAATTCAAATTTGAACAATATGGCAGCAATGGAGCTTGGTTCAGCGAATTGTTGCCGCATACGGGCAAGATTGCGGACCAATTATGTATCGTACGTTCCATGCATACCGAAGCGATCAATCACGATCCGGCTATAACGTTCATGCAAACCGGATCGCAGCAACCTGGGAGACCTTCGCTCGGAGCATGGATGAGCTATGGGCTTGGTAATGAAGCCGAAGATTTACCAGCGTTTGTCGTGATGATTTCGCACGGTTCGGGAAGCGACGCCAATCAAGGTTTGCTCGATCGACTTTGGGGAGCAGGCTTCTTGCCTTCTAGCCACCAAGGCGTCAAGCTTCGCAGTGGAGCGGACCCCGTGCTTTATTTAAATGATCCTTCGGGTATTGATCGTTCGCTACGTCGACAAATGCTTGATAAGCTTTCTCAATTGAATCAGCTTCAGCAAGTACAGGATGGTGACCCGGAAATAGCGACTCGTATCGAACAATATGAGATGGCATTCAAAATGCAAACCTCGGTGCCGAAGCTGACCGATTTGTCGGATGAACCTGAGTCGACGTTTGAAATGTATGGTTCCGATGCAAAGAAACCTGGCTCCTACGCCGCCAATTGTTTGATGGCTCGTCGCTTGGTGGAACGCGGGGTTCGCTTTGTACAACTTTACCATCGTGGTTGGGACAACCACGGCAATCTCCCATCTAACATTCCCAAGCAATGCAAAGATATCGATCAGCCGCAAGCCGCATTGATTATGGATCTTCAGCAGCGTGGGCTTTTGGATGATACTTTAGTGATTTGGGGTGGCGAATTTGGGCGAACCGTCTACAGCCAAGGTTCTCTGCAGGACGATTATGGTCGGGATCACCATGGACGTTGTTTTTCGATGTGGATGGCGGGCGGCGGTATGAAGCCAGGAGCCGTTCTTGGCGAAACCGACGATTATGGCTACAACATTGTTCGAGATCCCATTCATATTCACGATCTGCATGCAACGGTCTTACATTGTCTAGGTTTTGATCACGAGCGTTTGACGTATCGCTATCAAGGTCGCGATTTCCGCTTGACCGATGTACATGGCAAGGTCATGAATTCGATGTTAGCTTAACTAGATATCTGACCTCATTCGCCCACACACGGATGTGCACCATGAATCAGTCTTCTTCTTTGGTTTGTTCGCCAGGTCCCAGTGGAAATACGGTTCGTACAACGGATGGTAAAGTTCTCATGCCGCCGAAAGAGTGGGCATTGTTGCCACCAGGCGATCCGGGGTTAACGCGGCGAGTGAAGCTCGCAGGCCCTCATTGGGTAGTGCAGGAAAAGAAGGGACGCAAAACCTTTTCGCATGGCGTCTGGGCGAATGCGGCCACAATCGAGTCCATTCGAAAAGATCTTGAGCAAGAACGTTCTACGGAAGCCTATGCGAAGAAACGCTCAGCAGATGCTAAACGCCGCGAAGTGAAACAAACGGAGTATGTCGAAGACTTTTATCAAGCGGTCGTCGACTTTCTAACGTTTCATCCTCGACATACAGTGTTCGCAAGTAAGTTGGCAAAGGCTGTGACCGAACATGCAACTCCCGTCGGAAGCGGTACTGTTGCCCGTACAGAGCGAATCCCGATAGAGCGTCGGGCCGAAGCAGCTGTTATTGCCTGGATGCGACATCAAACGACTGCATACG
The DNA here is from genome assembly GCA_044371785.1 of Pirellulaceae bacterium. GTDB lineage: Bacteria > Planctomycetota > Planctomycetia > Pirellulales > Pirellulaceae > JAFLCP01. Next base: position 7,884 of record JBILTA010000031.1, read on the forward strand.
ATCAAATGAAGATTGCCCGAGTGAAGGGGATGCGGCGCGAAGTTCGTCGCATGTTAGCACAACGCTCCAAGGAGTTGCTCGATCAATATCGCAAAGGGGCTGCCCCAAGCGAACTTTGTCCCCTCGCCCGCGCTCTGGCTTAGTGGCAGCGGCACTCATCTTCATTGCATTCACTTGGGACCACGGCGCAACAATGCAAGTAGGTCCATAATCTCCTCTGCCGTTAGCACATCCAATAAACCCTGAGGCATCGGAGAAACTTGGGATGGTGATGACGCTTCAATTTCCGCTCTTTGTATCGTTTCCGTTCGGCCGGTGATTGAGTCGACTTCGATGACAAGTTGAGCACTGGTGACGCCAACAGTTCTCCCTGATACAACGGATCCATCATCCATCAAGTAAGTCGTATTGAGGTATTTTGGATCGATTTGCTTTGAAGGCTCGAGTATCGATTCCAATAGGGCTCTTTGATCGAATCGCTTACCGACACCCGTCAAATCGGGCCCAATCTGTGTCCCCACTTCTCCAAATCGATGACACTTCAAACAAGATGCCGCTTGCAGTGCCAATCGACCACGCTCCTCATCCAGTTCTTTGACGGACTTAGCAAACTCTGTCTCGAGGTCAGCTGCGGACCATTTACGCACAAAGGGGCGTGGAGTGGTTATCGTTGCTATGTTTGTGTCGACAGGCTGAGCCAGCACTTGGATTTTCTCGGCGAATTGAATTCGTTGACCATCTGTGAGTCGACTCAAGAATTGTTCGATCAACTGTTGCCTAATGGTATCGAGCAGTTTGCCACCTTGATAACCTCTGCTGCGTTGTAACCAGTCTAGAAGTTGCGAAACATGTTGATCGTTCCACTCACCCTTTACATGCAGCAATGTCTTGGCGTATTGAAATTGTTCTTCCTGTGTCGTGGCAGCATTTATTGCTTTGAAACTATCATCTACGACGTTCTCCGCTTGGTAGCGTACCAAGAGTTCTTGGAGTAACCAGTTCACGCCAATATCGGAGGCAGGAAATAAAGAACGTATTCTAGGAATGAGAGCCGAAGCTGCTGCAGCCGCTGACTCATGTCGAATGATCGACAATTGCAACGCACGTAAGGCAATTCGTTTCTCGGCAGTCGAGAGCTTGTTCCAATCGACTTTGTCGAGAATCGACAGCAAGCTCGATTGGTCTTCAGCGGAGCCGACACGTGCCAGGGCGATCAAAGCCTGATAGGTTGCAAGATTCGGAGGTGAAGCGGTCAATTTTGCTTTCCATAGCTCGACGGGAAGTCTTTCCAGCGCGGAGCGGGCGGATGAGGCGAGCCAAACATCTTCGCTTGCGAGATTCGCCCACACCAAATCGATTTGTGCAGGATCGGGTTTCTGTTGAAGTGCTTCCAATTTATGTCGGAGTTGGATGGCAGCAAGGTCAAGCTTCTCGGACTTGGCATAGGGTAATGTCAGCTTGAGTGGGGAACTGTTGTTGTCTTTTGATTTGTGTGAATAACGAATTCGGTAAAGTCCACTTTGCGAACCACGACCACCTGTAATGCAATAGAGATTACCATCAGGTCCGAAGGTCATATCGCACACGTTGAAAGGACCACCTTCTGCAAACAACTCGGATTCAGCGTGGTAAGTTGCACCTTGTGGTGTGAGCTTTACCAAGAAAATTCTTCCCAATTGCCAATCGGCCATCAGCAGCATATCTTTGAATTCTTCCGGCCATTGGCTTTCATTGCAAAAGGTCAAGCCGGTGGGTGATGAATAGCCAGTATCGAGTGTTGAGGGCATCGAGTCGGGAAACCAAGCCGGCCATTTACCTGTCCCCCAACGCCAGCCGTATTCACCGCCGAGCACGACATGATTTAAACGGGTTGGTCGATACCAGGGTAGTCCGACATCCCATTCCATGTCTGCATCCCAAGTAAACATTTCGCCATCACGATTGAATGCCATATCGAAGGGGTTGCGAAATCCACCGGCGAGGATCGTCCAGTTCTTCCCTTCTGGATCAACCTTTACGATGTAGCCGACGCGGTCATCTTGACCGACATCGTTGTAATAAGGCAAGAGCCAATCGTTCTTGGCACCGCGATACGTTGACTCCGCTGTAATAGTCTTTGGAAAAACGACATCATTTCCGATGACCATATAGAGCATTTTGTCAGGACCAAGCACAATTTGATTTGTGCCATGTCCATAACGTGAATTATAGGCTAACTGTTGTAACGTCTGGTTCTCTTCGAATTGGCCATCACCATCTTTATCTTGCAATCGATAGATTTCTTGACTATCGGTGGCAGACAAATAAAGTGAATTGTGCGCATAAAGGATACCGCGAATATGCCGATAGTTTTCCGTCCCAGTCAAACGAGAGAAGGGCATTCCATGTGTGGTATCGTTCAAATCTAGCCTGGCAACACCTCGGTCATCGAGGCCGAGAAAGAGTTCCCCCTTCGGGCCGAATGTCATGCTGATCCAGGAACTCTCTCCTTCTTGTGCGGATCTCAATAGCTCGATTTCGAAGTTTTCTGCGACTCGAATGGAAGCTGGAGGAGTCGCCCGACGTTCCTCAGTGACGACAAAGAAGGCAAGAAAAAATGCGAGGTAGGACATCAGAAGATTCCATCAGAGGAGGGACAAGGCTGGAGTGCGTGATTAGACTCAATTCGGAGTGGAATTACAAATTCTTAGGGCATTTGGGCGCAAAATTTGCGTTTTCGTCGGACGATTTTGGGCGCACCTCTTACTGTTGGGATAACGCCTCACGCAACCGTACTAGAAGAAGTTCTAGTTCCGAAAGATGATTGTATTCATCGGCAACTTGTACAGCCGTTGCGGGATCGTCGGTCACAATCAATTCAGCTCCTTGGACCATGAGCCGAAACATGCTGTCGCGATCATTGATCGTCCAAACGGCGATCTGCATGTTTCTGCGGCGGGCCTTTTCAAGAAGCTCCTGAGAAAACGTTCCCTGGCTCACGCTCAAAAAGTTCGCGTTAAGCAACGTAATTTCTCCCATACTTGTGGAAACCAGGAAACCTCGTCGGATTCTGGGCCGAAGCTTGGCCACTTGTTCCAGGGCTTTGTAATCGAGTGAGATGATCTCGTGGGCTGGATTGGATGGATATTTATCGAGGAGTGCGACAACCGCTTCTGCTAATTCGGGTTTGAACCCATAGTACTTCAGTTCGATGCTTAGGCGAATTTTGTTTTGTGCCAGTATTAGAAATTCCTCCAGTGTTGCCAGCGATTCTTTGGGGCCGGTTGGTCTCATTTGACTAGCGATGTTGGCTGCTTTTATTTCGTTATCCATGGCTCCGCTAATGACTAAGGGTAGTCCTGCTATGCGTCGTAAGTCGCGATCATGCGTTACAAAAACGGTTCCCTCTTGGCTTTGTTGAACATCAATTTCAACGCTATTGGATCGAACGGAAATGGCATGTCGTAGGGCGCTTAGCGAGTTTTCAGGATGATCCTTTGCTCCGGCACGATGAGCGACTATTTGCACCGGTTGCCGTACCGTGTATTCAAGAACCTGTTGCAGTGCCAATAGGCCAATAATCAGTGATACCAGTGAGGACGCAACCAGCAGAGTTAGCGGGCGAAACCAAGATCTAGAGTGTGGAATGTCAGCCTTGGATAAGCTCCGTACTACTTCTTCCTTACGCTGAAACGTGGTCCAGATGGCAGCTGTTAACCAACATTGCGAACTTGCCGTTACAAGAGTAAGTACTAATCCATGTGCTAATAGAATTGCAACGCCAGCAAACACTCCATTATCTGAATCATGTTCGACATAAGAAAACAGTCGAGATGTAATGATGGCTACCAACCAAGGAGTGGCAATATAGAGCAACAAATGGATCGTAAACCAGCAAGTGATGCTAATGGCGATGGTAGACTTGGCTGTTTTTTCCTGCCATGAATGCCATAAGCAGGCGACAACCCAAGGACGCTCGAAGATCAAACGGGGTAATGCATGAAACCATTTCAGTAACAGCCAACCCAAAACGGCCACAATGCAGAGTCCAAGAATGACACCAATACCCACGGCCGTCAAAAACTTAGGCGGTTTATTGGCAAGGTAAAAATTGATATCTGCATCGGACAACAAGAACCAATAAGTAAGCCAAGCCAAAATCAGAAATGGGGAAATGCACAGAACCGCGACCGTTGTCTGGATGGCTGCCATCAAAAGAACTCGTGGCAATTCGGTCAACGAAAAAAGCAAAGAACGGACTACCTCTCCCTTCGGATCAGCAAGTACTTGCAAGATACAGGATTGCTCGAAATAGATGGCGGAAAGATAGGTGATTGGTAATATTGTTATCGTTAGTGCGCCCAACGGGCTTAGGGCAAAATCAATCAATGCCGAATTACCGATCGCCGGGCTACCGTCGTGAGCCAATAGGGCGCCTAGGATCGCGCCAATTAGTGATGAGAACACTAATGCAGACGCCAGTTTTATCCAGAACTGAAGTATCAGCAGCGAGACGAAGCGACTGGCCAAAGAGCGTAGAATGGCTCGACTATTGTTGAAGGCTAGGCGGAAAATAGTTCAGCATCCTTGAGTTGATTCGTTTTTCTGTATCCCATCTTCTGCCGTATGTTAACAAAAAAAGCCATACGTCAGAAAGACCGACGCATGGCTCTGTTTAGAAATTCAAAGGAGAAGCTTACTTCAAGGTGGGCAGTTTTCTTCCTGGAGTCCAAGGAGCGCCTGCTTCCTCAAGTTTTTGATGGAAGTTGGGTAAGTCTGTTTCCATCAACTGTCGCAGTTGAGCTTCGACCGCGACGTACTCTTCGTTGACCAAAGTCAGCAGACGACGATGAGTGTTGGTTGGGCCAGTGGAAACTCCATAGCTCCCGCCAATTACCGTTTGCAATCGATCGAGCATGCCAGGCATACCAGGTTCATTGCGACGTGGTTTGGTTGGATCGCCCGTGAATTTCTCGGAGAGATCTTCCAGTTTCAGGGATAAGTCGCGGGCTTCCTTCGCGAACGTTGGATCTAGCGTAGGAGTTGCATCGATCATGCGTTGCACAAAGTCGAGTTGTTCCTTAGTTTGCACAACCATGCGTTGGGCGGCCATAACAACACGTTGGAGTTTTGCAACCTGAGAGTTGAATTCCGCAAACGCGACACGTTGTTCTGGTGTAACGGCGTCCCATCCCAGAGGTTGAACTTCGAATTCCACGGGAGGAACAAGTTCTTTGATCTCGCCGTCGATGAGTTGCGTGTAGCTCACCGTGTATTTTCCAGGTAGAGCGGTTGGACTGGCGCCACCTGCCAACGGGCCTACACTGGGAAGGTCATAGCCCCAGGTTGTGCGATGAACACCACGTGAAAGGGCAGCTGGTAAGCGAGTTATAACGCGACCGGTTGGATCTTTGATGATCAACCAAGCTTTCGAAGGTTGTTCACGATCTTCGGCCTTCAAATCTTCCCAACTTGGATAAGGAGTGTCGCCTCCATTGGCTTTACTCTTTTGCTCTTTCTCTTTGCGTTCCGATTTTTTCGATTTGACGGTTTCTTTTACATAGTAAGTAAACGTTACGCCAAAGTCCGGGTTCGGTGCAGTAAAGAAGCTGGCTCCTTGATAGGCTTTGGGACCACCACCTGCCAGGGGCGCGGAGGGGACATACATCAAGCCTGGCTTGACTGGAAAGATCTTGGCAGCTTCTTCAACCATTGCCAAAGAGATTGCTCGTAATGGCGAGTAATCATCAAGGATATAGATGCCGCGTCCGAACGTGCCAGCTACCAAGTCGCTTTCGCGACGTTGTATTTCCAATTCACGTACAGCGATCGTAGGTAAACCACCGCTCAATTGAAGCCATTTTTGTCCACCGTCGACAGTACAGAAAACGCCGAACTCAGTACCCACAAAAAGTAGATCCGCTGCGACATGGTCTTGTTTGATGGTGTAGACGCTTCCTCTTTCGGGCAAATTCGCCGTGATGAGTGACCAGTTGTGACCACGGTCTGTGCTTTTCAAAACGTACGGCCGGAAATCACCTCGCTTGAAATTGTTCACCGTTACGAAGACGGTGTTCGCATCGAACAACGAAGCTTCAATGTCACTAATGTATCCATACTCAGGCACATCAAGACTGCCAAACTTCTCAATCTTGCGCCAGGTTTGGCCACCATCCTCGGTAACTTGTACAAGTCCATCGTCGGTGCCGGCGTAGATCAGGCCTGCAACCAGCGGTGATTCATCAACCGAAATAACGCTACCGTAAGGACTGGTGGAAGCGTTTTTGGCAACTGTGTCTACGCCCCATATACGCCCCATAACTTTCAACTGGTTACGATCGATTTGCCTTGTTAGATCAGGACTGATCGCTTTCCAAGTGTCGCCTCTATCGTCACTCGCATAGAGAATTTGGCAACCATAAAAGAGACGTTTGGAGTTGTGCGGGCTAATCAAAAGAGGCGAGTCCCAGTTCCAACGCAATGGGGGGCCATCTTTTTCTTCCTGAGGCTTAATATCGATCGTCTCGCCGGTCTTGCGGTCGAAGCGAACCAGGCCGCCGTATTGCCATTGTGAATAGACGGTGTTCGGATCGTCAGGATCCACAGCGGGATCAAAGCCATCCCCAAACACCGTAATAAACCAATCGCTGTTGCGAATGCCGTGGATATTGGTGGTGCGGGATGGGCCGCCTTGTGTGGCATTATCTTGAGTGCCACCGTAGACATAGTAGAACGGTTTATCGTTGCTCAAGCCGATCTTATAGAACTGAGTAATTGGCAGGTTGGAAGAGAAGTGATACGAGGAACCACGATCCCACGATTCGTAGAGTCCACCGTCACAACCGACGAGCAAGTGTTTTTCATCGTTTGGATCGATGACTAAAGCATGGTTATCTACGTGTTTATTCGATTCGCCAGCTGGTACAAAGTTTTTGCCCCCATCTTCTGTAACCATCAAGAGCGTGTCGAGTGCGTACACGCGATCGAGTTTATGCGGGCAGGCCACAAGTTCTTGATAGTATTGCGGGCTAGTTGATACATAGCTGCTTTGTTTCTGCCACGATTCACCACGGTCTGCAGAGCGGAAGAAACCGCCACTTTCTTCAGTCGCTTCAACAATGGCATAAACGATGTCGGGTTGGATCGGTGAAATCGCTAGACCAATGCGGCCAACGTCACCACCAGGTAGCCCGCGCATAATCTTGCGCCAAGTTGTCCCGCCGTCGGTTGATTTATAAACAGCCGACTCTGGTCCACCATCGATCAAAGTCCATTGATGCCGACGGCGCTGATACGATGCTGCGTACAGCACGTTGGGATCACGGGGATCCATAACGAGATCCGTTACGCCAGTTCGTTCGCTGATCGAAAGAACTTGGGTCCAAGACTTACCGCCATCGGTCGTTTTGTAGAGGCCACGATCACCACCATCTTTCCAAAGTGGTCCTTGAGACGCGACATAGACGGTGTTGCTATCTTCGGGGTGAACGATGATCTTGGCGATGTGTTCGGAGTTGGCCAAGCCAACCTTAGAAAATGATTTTCCGCCGTCAATGCTCTTGTAAAGTCCATCACCATAGCCAACGCTGCGCTGGCTATTGTTTTCGCCAGTACCGACCCAGACCGTGAAACGATCATTGGGATCAACGGTGACGCAGCCAACTGAGTAACTTCCGTAACTATCGAAAATGGGTGACCATGTGGTTCCAGCATTATTGGTCTTCCAAACGCCGCCAGATGCAACTGCCAGATATCGCACGCTGCGATCCACAGGATCGATGGCGATGTCAGCAATTCGACCGCTCATCACGGCTGGGCCTATATTGCGAAACTGGAAAGCTCCTAAGAGACCTTCGTTAAGTCCAGGAGCGGGATCTTTGGGCTCATCGCTATCCTGAGCTTGTAGAGTAAACGCTGAAGAACTAAACGAAAGGGCCAGTGCTAAACTAAGCCAACGAAATCGGGCCAGCATGCTGTAAAACTCCTGTTGATGGGACACTCATTCTTGAGGTACCTAACAGGATAGTCACTGCGGGTCAAAATTTCCTCGGCCCGCAGTCAGGTTTCAGGGGTGTTTGGACAAAAAAATGGGCCAAATTGCCCATGAAAACGGTAGTTTTGGCGGTCGCCGAACAGACCTCTTTGCGGCAGCGATTTTGCGTTAGCTGACCTGCAACATTCGTTCCAAGGCAACCAGAGACCAACGGGACGTCTCTTCATCGACTACAATTCGATTTACGACTGTTTGTTTGGCTAAATTCTCGAGCGACCAACAGAGGTGCGCCAGGTCGATGCGATACATCGTTGCGCACATACAAACCACGGGCGACAGAAAGTGGATTTCCTGCTCTGGATGTTCTTGCTTGAGACGGTTCACCAGATGTAATTCTGTGCCAATGGCCCAGCGAGTTCCCTCGGGAGCTTTCTTTACCGTATCAATGATCTTGCTGGTTGAGCCCGAAATGTCCGCGATGTCGTTGACTTCTTGCATGCACTCGGGATGTACCAGAATTTTGATCCCAGGATACTTCGAACGGAATTGTTCAACATGGCTGGCGCGAAACATCTGATGAACGCTGCAATGACCTTTCCACAAAATCACGCGGCTGTTTTGATAATCGTTTTCGCTGTTGCCCCCGAGATCATCGGCGTAAGGATCCCAAACAGGCATTTGCTCGTTGGTGATACCCATCTTCAATGCCGTATTGCGACCGAGATGTTGGTCGGGAAAAAAGAACACACGCTTCGACTTGGCAAATGCCCATTTCAAAACGGCCGCTGCATTGCTGCTAGTACAAACGATGCCGCCATGCTTTCCACAAAAGGCCTTTAAGCTCGCGGCAGAATTGATGTAGGTTACTGGGGTAATGTCAGCGGTGTCGATCACTTCAGAAAGTTCCTGCCACGCCTTTTCCACCTGAGCAATGGCAGCCATATCTGCCATCGAACATCCGGCAGCCATATCGGGCAATACGACTGTAACCCTCTCGCCATTTCGGGCCGTTAGTTTTTCGGGACGATTGGCGAGAATGTCGGCTGTCTCCGCCATAAAATGAACGCCGCAAAAAACAATAGAACGACAGTCTTGGCTATCGGCCGCCATTTTGCTCAACTGATAACTATCGCCACGTAAGTCGCTATGCGCAATGACTTCATCTTGTTGATAATGATGACCAAGGATAAGCAGCCTTGAGCCCATCGTTTTCTTAACTGCCGATATGCGTTCCGCTAGCGTGCCATTGTCGAGTCCTTTGTAATCGCTTAATGGAAGAGCGGTTGGATTGAGTTCGACAACGTTCATGCCACTGAAATTCCTGATTAAGAACGGGGTGAGATCGCGGGGGACCGGATGTAGTTCCGACGTCTGTCGTCCGAACGTCAACAGCTCGAACGTCAACAGCTCGAACATCGGGGCCCATTTCAAATATATCGAACTGGCTAGCTGGTCATTGGAATATTGCTCGGCCGATTTGCCGCGCCGCTTCACTCAATGTTACAACCATCTTATTGTAGCAGCCTTTCCACTCAAGTCCGACCTGGGAAGGTTCGATAACAAGAGAGATGGAGTCGTTTCTTGGCAAACTTATCCATTCTTCTGTGCATCGGACGTTCTGGCCCGTGTTGGCTACTGGCCCGTGTTGGCCTACCGACCTTATTTAGCTTGTAAAATCCATGTTGACCTGCAAAACCACCCCAGACTATTGGAAGAGCCTTCTGAAGGTTCAGATTCCTGTACGGGTGATTTTAGCTGGGAAAAAGATGTCCGTCGATCAAATCCTGGAATTGGTACCAGGGATCATGATTCAATTTGACAAGCCTTGTGATAGCCCGCTTACCCTCGAAGTGGATGGCCAAGTATTGGCGCACGGAGAAGTGGTAAAAGTGGGTGACAAGTTCGGGATTCGAATCAAAGAAGTCGTGCCCCCTGCGGAACGTTATGTTCCCGTTTGGCCATCTAAGCCTGAAGCAGCTGAGTAATCTGGCGTTGGCAGG
>JBILTA010000356.1:0-5916 GCA_044371785.1 Pirellulaceae bacterium
GATGCGTTTGGGGGCCGTTGGTGGGGTAAATGGGGGTGGGGTGCTGTTTCCCGGCGTTTATGCGGCCCGAATTGCTGCTTTTGCGGCGGGTGATATGGAGTTGGCTGCCAAGGCTGATCGGTTTGTCCAGCGATTTAGCAAGCAAATTTTCCCTACCTCTTCTGGCAGAATGGCAGTTATTGAGGCGATGAAGCAAGGTTTGGCAGCCATGGGATTGTGCCAGCCCTGGGTTCTGTCTCCGCTACAGCCGTTAGATAGTGAGCACCGTCAACGCATCGAGCGAAAAATCGCGGAACTTGAAATCGAAGCCGCCGAGATTTGTTCAGTCCTAAATGCAGAACGAGCCTCCGGCTCGCGTCTTTAACTACTGAAATGTAGAGCGAGCCTCCGGCTCGCGGCTTTAACTGCTGCGAGCCCCCTGGCTCGCCCATAGGCTAGGGTACCCCTTCCGCTTTCCACTTGTCAATTTGGCTCTATCTTGCCATACTTGTCGGTCCATATAGTTCTGAAGTCTTGCTCAACCCCCACCATTCTCGTTGATTGGTGGTTGCCTTCCCTGTAAGGATGTGTCCTTAAGTGGGGGTGTCCTCGTTTAGTTTTCGAGTGAGGGATTGGGCCGCGTCTGTCCGACAATAGAGGGAACAGACTAACACGACTTAGAGTTCCATTAGGTTTGGGAGCAATTGTAGTATGGCCCGGTATCACGGTCCTAAGGCTCGCGTCAATCGTCGTTTGGGTGTTCTTGTTTTCGAAAATGCAGGCGCGATTAAGGCTAAAGAACGTCGCGACACAGTTCCTGGTATGCATGCTCGCGGCCGCCGCACCAGCAACTACGGTACGGCGTTGTCGGAAAAGCAAAAGATCAAGTATTATTACGGTTTGGGCGAGCGTCAGTTGCGACGTTTCTTCGCCGAAGCTGTGCGTCGCAAGGGTAACACCGGGGAAAACCTGTTGATCCTATGCGAACGCCGTTTGGACAACGTGGTTCGTCGAGCTGGTTTCACCAAGACTCGTCCACAGGCTCGCCAAGGTATTGTACACGGCCATTTCCGTGTTAACGGTGTTAAGGTTACCAGCCCAAGTTATTTGGTTCGTGCTGGTGACGTTATTGAAGTGAAGGGGCGCGAAAACCTTAAGAATTTGTATCGCGGCATTTTGGCAAACAGCAGTGCACAGCCACTCGACTGGGTCACCTTTGATACGGAAAACCTGACCGCAACGGTCAAGAGTGCTCCGACATCGAACGACATCAGCTTGCCTGTGAACGCTAACATCGTGGTCGAATTCTTGTCACGATAATTGGCCGAACCTCTCAATTTTTCTTGGGGGCTCTCTTTTCGTCCCCCTGGGAGTTATTTTGGAAGAACAAAAGTTTGCAGCAATCGCCCCGACCAGGGCGGTTGCTGCCAGCTTGACTTGGTTTCCAAGATACTAACGGTCATTTCTGATTTGGGGCGACTGACCAACGCCCGCACAAAATCGCGAGAACATCATGCATTCACAGCTCGTTGTCTTGGGAGGTGGACCTGGTGGATATGCGGCTGCTTTTTTGGCTGCCGACGAAGGTCTAGAGGTCACGTTGATTGAAGCAGAGGGCCGGCTCGGTGGTACCTGTCTTCTCCGTGGCTGTATTCCCTCCAAAGCCTTGTTGCACGTCGCCAAGGTTATTTCGGAAGCTCAAGAATTGACCCATGATTGGGGCGTCCAATTCTCGACACCCACGGTCAACATCGACAAAGTCCGCGAACGTAAAGAGAAAGTGATCTCGACGTTGAGCGGCGGTTTATCTCAGCTTGCCAAACGTCGCAATGTGCGCGTGATCAAAGCGAAAGGCGTCTTAGAATCGAATAAGTCCATCCGTTTGGAAGGGGATGATGAATCGGTTCCTGCCGAAAAGCAAGTGACTTTTGATTATTGCATTGTGGCGACTGGCAGCACACCTGCAATGCCACCCGCTTTTCAAATCGGCAGTTCATTGGTGATGGATAGCACCGGCGCATTGCAGCTCGCCGACATTCCCAAGACGATGTTAGTGGTTGGTGGTGGTTACATCGGACTCGAGATGGGCAGTGTATATGCCAACCTCGGCTCTAAAGTTTCTGTTGTCGAATTGACCGATGGTTTATTGCAAGGTGCTGACCGCGACTTGGTTAAGCCATTGCATAGACGACTCGACAATTTGTTCGAAAAACGCATCTATCTCAACACCAAAGTTGGCTCGATGGCTGAGATTGATGGTCAAGTAGAAGTGACCTTTGAAGGCCCTGGTAAATTTGGTCATGAACGTTTTGACCGCGTGTTGGTCAGTGTTGGACGCCGGCCCACCTCGCGCGGCCTTGGACTAGAAAACACTAAGATCGTGACCGATCAGCGCGGATTCATTCCTTGCGATTCACAGCAACGTACGGCTGAGCCGAATATCTTTGCGATCGGTGATGTGGCTGGTGAGCCGATGCTGGCACACAAGGCATCCCACGAAGCCAAGGTCGCTGTTGAAGTGATTCTTGGTGAGCCGGTCACGTTCGATAAAGCGGCGATTCCCGCTGTTGTTTTTACCGATCCAGAAATCGCTTGGGCTGGTTTGACAGAAGATCAGGCCAAGAAGCAAGGCGTTGTGGTCGATGTTGAAACGTATCCCTGGGCAGCCAGCGGGCGCGCACAAGCTTTGGGGCGAACCGATGGTCTCACCAAGTGGTTGGTAGATCCAGAGACGCATCGAGTACTTGGTTGCGGTATCGTTGGACCAGGTGCTGGAGAGTTGATTGCCGAAGCTGTACTGGCAATTGAAATGGGTTGCGAAGTTCGTGATTTGACAGAAGCCATTCATCCGCATCCAACGCTTAGCGAAACGTTGATGAATGCTGGTGAAGTGCATTTTGGAACCGCGACTGAAATCTACAAGCCCAAGCGACACCACTAGAAGTTGCAGAATGTGCTGATCGCTACTGCAGCCGTCAAAGTTTACGTTACCCGAATAGAGCGTTGAGTGATTTCGCATCATCGAGATTACTCAACGCTTTTTCTTTGCTCTGTCATGAATCAGCGAGCATGTTTAACCAGCGCGACAACTTTTGTTAAAGTTGAAGTGCCCTTTCTGCTCGTAGCCTCTCTCGACTCCCTACGAGTTATTCTTTGGCGGTATCGTCCACTCCGTGACGATACTGAATGCCATGGGAGTGTGGCAATGAATCAACAAGCGATTATCGTGCATCTACTTCGCGAAGGGGAGTGGCATCAAGCGGTATTGCTATACCGCGAAGAGACGGGTGCACCTCGTCATTTGGCTACTCGCGAAGTCGAGCGTATTGCCCAGCAGCACAATATTAAGCCCAATGGCACTTGGTGGCGTTGGCCCGTTGCCCGAGTGCGTTAACCTCGATTGGCTCTGCTCGGTTCCAGGCAGGAATCCTTCACGCCTGCAGGGCGGCGGCGAAGAAATGGCTTCATGCCGTTTCTTCGCAAGTTATGGCGCGGCTAGCCATCTCATCTTCTGTTGTATCCAAATCACCTTATGAGACCATAATAGCTGGTCTTCGTTTAACCCGTAGCTGGAGCGCAGCGGAGGCTAGGGGGACCTGGGGAAGACGCCAGCCTCTTGAGTGCCTCTCAAAAAGAACGATAGAGCTGAGGATGGAAAGTAGATCGCTTGGAGGAAGAAAGAGGTGGCAAAAAAAGGTAAAGGCGTAGAACCTAGCTTGGTACAACTTTTTCTCAGCTTCGCTTTTCTCGCACGCTAGGTGGATCGGGGAAAGACACCAGTCTCCTGATTGCGCTCTCAAAAAATGTCTGGGATAAAGAGGGCTCTGCCTCCGATACCGTTCGATCGAGAAAGACTCAATCATCAACAACAATCCCTGCAGGGCATTGATCGCATTTGGTACTGCTCATTTAGGCTCGCCGATAACTTGCTTGAACGCACAACCAACGAAGATTTTACGTCGCTCCCATTTGCTTGGAGGCAGAGCCTCTTGGCAGTGCGTTCCCAGGCAGAGCCATGGGAACGAGGGGGCCTCGCTGATTTGCTTCTGTAAATAGGCACTCGCTAACGCAATCTGTTTATCTTGATCGACGTTCTCTGCAGGAATCCTTTACGCCTGCAGGGCGGCGGCGAAGAAATGGCTTCATGCCGTTTCTTCGCAAGTTATGGCGCGGCTAGCCATCTGAGCTACCCACCGCTGAAATAGCACCATCATCGAAGCGGCGAGAGTTGGATATCCCATCCAAAAAACTCTTACCGAGCCGCAATGAGTTGATAAGATATCGGCCATGGCGGAGGACGTACAAATGTACGTAAAAATATAACGTTATAAAGTCTCAGCGGAATAGCGACTTATCGGCTACCATGCTCTCGAATCGAATCGGGTTTCCTGCTGCACCTTTCGATCGAGAAGGACTTAATTGTAAAGAACGAACCCTGCAAGCAATCGCTCCCATTTGCTAGGAGGCAGAGCCTCTTGGCAGTGCGTTCCCAGGCAGAGCCATGGGAACGAGGGCATGTCGGTACTCCATTACAGATAGTTGGGGGTTTCGTTCTGCCACCACTGCGCCTTATGTTCTGCGAAACTGGCTTGTGAAGCATCTGCCAATAGACTCGATGTATTGGCCAGCGACCGACGCACATTGCCACGCGCCACCAGATCTCCGGCAGTATGTGTCCCCCATGCCTGTGCGGTATTATTGCGCCACACATTGTCGGCGGTGGTAATCGCCTTGCGTAGGTCGATATCGGCTTCGGTTGCAACGTCCCTTTCAGTGAGTTGGAAGCTAAAGCCAACCATCAAAACTAACCGCAACGTCAAGAATGCCTAACTCGGACGCTTACGCAAATGGAGCATAAGTTGATCTAACCGCGATGGGTTTAATCTGCGTGAGCGTTCGGTAAACGCCATCTTGATTTTGGCGAGAAGCCTACTTTCGCTTTCGTCGCTTGAGCACTTCTTTCCGTTTTCGTTCTTCCCGACGAATCGAGTCGATATTCCATTTGCAATCCGGATGAGCTACTAACCAGCGATCTGGTAACAACTCATCAAGCTCATTGCTAGTTACCGGCTCTCCACGGCTAGCTTGACTAAAAGCTTCGCTCTGGCGATATGCGGGAAGTTTTTCCATGAGATCACGCAACCATGCGAATGGTTCAACTCCATTTGACTTCGCACTATTGACAAGCGAATAAAAGTAACCGGCATGTTTGCCTGCTCGCACGTTGCCTACAAACAGATAGTTCTTGCGGCCAATCGCTGGGTACTTCACAGCTCTTTCAGCGGTATTGTTATCGTACGATAGGTAGCCTTGCTCGGTGTATCGATTCAATGCCTTCCATTGGTTCAGTGTGTAAGTGAACGCACTGCGAATGAGGCTTTTTGGTAGTATTCGTCCGCTATTGATCTCTGCATCAAGCCAAGCTTTGAATTCATTCAAGATTGGGACAGCATACTGTTGTCGCGCACGAGCAATCGAGTCAAAGTCACGCTTAGCTTGTAGATTGAGTTCCGGGTAAGTTGCTCGCAGTTGTGATTCTAGTTGCGATAAGCGCGCGATGTAGCCTAACGCAACGTTTGCACGTTTCGGATCAGAGTCGCTTGCTTCATGCCAATAACGACGCGTATGAATCCAACAGGCAACTTCTTGAACCTTGCCAGAAGCGTAAATGCAATCGAAGCCTGCATAGGCATCCGCTTGCAAGTAACCAGCGAATTCCTGTAAGAAGTTCAGGGGACCAGTACGTTTTCGGTCGATGGTAAAATCGATGACCGTATAGGGATGCAGCCAGTCTCCCTGATAGGGCCAGAACTTAGCCTCTCGGCAAACGTCCACGTCTAGCATCTTGACCTTGGTGTCGTCTGTGTGAATAACTTTGGACTGTAACACCAAGTGCTTCATCCGCATTACCAGAGGCTCGATCAGTTGCCCTGATTC
>JBILTA010000357.1:0-5906 GCA_044371785.1 Pirellulaceae bacterium
ATTCGATCGCGCTCGTTGGATGCACTTGCTCATATCGTGGCCCGTTCGTGTGAATTGAAAGCGGGTGTGGTTGCGGCCGACGAGCGCGAGACGACTGGCCTGCGCGCGATTCTCAACTACGGCCATACTTTCGGACATGCGATTGAAGCTTTGAGCGGCTACGGAAACTACTTGCATGGCGAAGCGGTATCGATTGGTATGACGATGGCAGCGAAACTAGCGTGCTCGCTCGGTATGATTGATGAGAGCGTGGTCGCCCGCCAGAGCGCGCTTCTGCAAGCGTTGGATTTACCGATTGATCCACCTGCGATTCCGTTCGATCTCTTCTGGGCCACGATGCAAAAAGACAAAAAAGTCCAGCATGGAAAACTCACCTTCATCTTGCCCGATCGGATCGGCAATGTACGTGGAACAGAAGGGGTGGAGTTACAGCAGGTAAAGGTCGGATTGAGATAGGTATAGTTCAAAATTTCTCAACATGCCGCATTGATAATTCGCTCAATGGCGGCGTTGTAGCTTAGGCCAGCTTGCTCGGCGGCGGCCATGAAGCCGCCGTAAGTGGTGATGCAAGGGTTGGCGTTGAATTCCAAAATGTAGGGAACGCCGTCGCTCGATACGCGGAAATCCAACCGCGCATAACCGGTCCCACCAAACAATTTCCAGGTGCGTTTGGAAATGTCGATCAATTGAGCCAATAGGTTTTCGTCGTCCGATGAAAACTGAAAGGTACGTGGCGTTGCGTTGTATTCGACCGAATCTTCAACCCACTTGGCGTTGTAGCCGACAATACGTGGCTTGTCCGCAGGTAAGCCCGTAAAATCGATCTCTGCCGGTGGAAAAACGTCGCAACAAAACGCTTCATCTACCGATGTTGCTGATGGATTCGAACGAGCGTCTAACATCGAGAGATTAAACTCCCGGCCATCAATGTAGAGCTCGGCCATACATGGAAGTTTCAGCTTCTGTGCAAATTCTCGCAAACGAACCGCGAGTTCTTCGCGCGAGTCGACATGAATCACAGCATCATCGGTCATGCCAATCGATGCGTGTTCCGTCGCAGCCTTGAGGATGTATCGCCCAGGATGAATTGTTCCATAGGTGTGGACGATGCCCGTTAAGCTGCACTCGAGCCAAGGGGCTGTCGGCAAGCCTGCCAACAACAGTTCCTTTTTGGCTGCACCCTTTTGATTGGTGCGTTTAATAGTGTGGGCTCGCGCACCGGTGTAAGGTATACCTAGGGCCTCATAGACATCTGGTGCCAAATGCATCAGGCAATCGCGACCACCTAGTGATTCCACCAAATTGAATACCACATAATCGCGATTCGCTTGTAATATTTCTAAAAGTGGCTGCAGATTCAGCGACGTTTCGAATCGCTCGCAAGTGTGTCCCAAGTCATTCAGCGCGATGCTGATCATGTCGGCTTGAATGAGCGTGTCTTGTTCCGCGATATCGCCGTCCGCTGCACCCGCTTGTGTCACCATCAGGAATTTCATGATTGGGCCTTTTGATCGAAAGTAAGACGGGTGTTGGGATTTCGTTTAACCCGTAGCTGCAGCGCAGCGGAGGCTAGGGGCACATGGTGCACGGTCAACAATCAGTGTGAGTCAATGTGCGATACGAGTGTAAGTAGGTCGGCGTTTCTCCACGGTGTGTTTCGCAAGTCGGGTTTTTGGTTGGTGGATCGCGTTAGAGAGGGTATGGTTTTCGGTTTGTTGAAGTGGTGCAAGAGGGACTTGCTGCACACAACCTTACATCAATACATCAATACATCACGACCTCACGCGCTTGGCGGCGGAGTCGATGATCTGACGAATCAATTCTTCGTAGGGCATGCCTAATGCCGTTGCAAGCATGGGTAGATCGGAATGCGATGGATGCAAGCCCGCTAATGGATTCAGTTCCAACACCAACGGATTGCCATCCGCGTCACAGCGTAAGTCGACTCGCCCTGCATCACGACAACCTAATGCTCGCCAAGCATCCAACGCAATGCACTCCGCTTGATACACCAATGGATCCGTCGGCAAGACCAAGGGATAAGCAACTAACTCTTCGCAATTCTCTTTATTGGCATACGAATAGACTTCGGGCTCGGCTTTCGAGTTGAGAATGATCTCTAGCGTACCCAGTACTCTGGCATCTTCCCCGGTGCCAATGATGCCTACCGTAAATTCGCGGCCAGACAGAAAGGGCTCAACCAATACAGGTTGCTTATACCGATTCAATAGTTCTTCGCAGCGAGGGGCAAATTCGTCGCGGGATGTGATCTTTGATTTCGGAGTCACTCCTTTGCCCGTGCCTTCGGCTATGGGCTTCACAAACATTGGCAACCCTAAATCGATTGCCGCGCAATCTTCCACCTGATGCACTTCCGCATACGGAGAGGTGGGTATGCCCCGCGATTGCAGGATCGCTTTGGTCATCCCTTTATGAAGGCTGACTGACATCACCAAAGGATCCGAGAACGTATAAGCGATGCGATAAACATCCAGAATCGCCGGGACCTGCGCCTCGCGAGCAATACCATGCAAGCCTTCGCAAATGTTGAAGACTAAATCCCAGCGATCACCGTTGGCTAATCGCTGAATCAGCTCTTGAGCATGTCCAATGCGTTCAACAACATGTCCGTTGGATTGGACAGCAGCCGCAATCGAGTCGATCGTGTCTTCACGATCGAGCTCGGCCGTCTCTTCTTCGGAATAGCCAAGCGCCAAGAATACCTTTCTCAGGTCGTACGTTAAGCCGATTTTCATCGCTTCCCCTACCTTGCCCAAACTACGCACTTACTTCTCAGTTGTTAGTGTAGCGGATTGTTTGGCTTGGTAATGGGGCTCCTCAAGAATTTCTTCATAGAGCATCTGATGCCAGCGCTCGGCATCTTTCTTATTCATGTCGAGGGCCATGACCAGGGATTCTCCGTTTTGGAGGAGTTCCATCGGGCAACCATTGGCCAAATAGGTCTTAATGCCGTCTTGGTTGAAATCGTAAGGGTACAGGCGGCACAAGATAGGGCGGGTTTCCAGTGGCAAGACGCAACCTGCTGAGCCCAGAAAGGTGCAATCGCCGTTTTCCTGTCGTTTTAGGACGCGACGTTTGCCATCGGGCTGCATCGCGGTCTCATACCAGATCGGATCATCATCATGACGTGTGTAGACTGGATCACACGGTAGGCGATCTTCATAGAAGTCATCTTTCCCGGTGTATTGTTTGATGCGTCGAATATCCCCCAGTGTTGTGTAAACTTCTGAGGTTTGACAGCACGTTTCTTGATGTTTGCTGCAACGGACGCAGATGAATTCCGATTGAGTCATGGCACTACCCATTCAAGGTGCTAATTCACGAAATGCAAAAACGTCCGCTCTTTACGTTGAGTCACAACGAGAAGAGACGGACGTAAATTCATAGGCAAAGATTCGAGCGATCATTGAGGATCTGGATAGCGGAACTCTTGGCCTTCAAAGTTTCGCAATACCACCCAATCGCCGTCGCGACCAACCAAATAGTTCGGTTGCAAAGGGATCTTGCCGCCGCCACCTGGTGCGTCGATCACATACGTTGGGACTGCATAACCGGTTGTATGGCCACGCAAACCTTCGATGATCTCCAAGCCTTTGGCAACAGAGGTTCGGAAATGGGCCGATCCAGAGATTGGATCGCATTGATACAGATAGTAGGGGCGAACACGCATCATCAACAAACGATGAATCAGTTGCTTCATCGTGTCGACGCTGTCGTTAACACCCTTGAGCAAAACGGTCTGCGATCCGAGAGGGATACCTGCATCAGCCAGCTTCGAACAGGCCTTATTGGACTCTGGGGTGCACTCGTCAGGATGCAGGAAGTGAACACTCATCCACAAGGGATGGTATTTCTTCAACACTCGAGTCAACTCGGGGGTGATGCGTTGCGGCAGGACCGCTGGCATCTTGGTGCCGATACGCACGAACTCGATATGCGGAATCGCGCGTAGACGGCTCAGGATCCAATCGAGCTTATCTTCAGCTAGGGCCAACGGGTCACCACCGGAAATAAGGACGTCGCGAATCTGTGTATTCTGACGCAGATATTCGAAGGCAGCTTCCAGGCGTTTTTCATTGGGTAAAATTTCGCCATGGCCTACCACGCGCGAGCGAGTGCAATAGCGGCAATAGGTGGAGCAAAAATCGAGAGCTAACAAAAGTACACGATCAGGATAGCGATGCACTAAGCCCGGCACAGGGCTGTGGCCGTCTTCACCCAATGGATCGTCCGCTTCACCACGGGTTCGCAGGAATTCGTCCGCTCGTGGCACTACGGTTTTGCGTAAAGCCTGTTCGCTATCTTCCGCATCGAGCAAGCTCATGTAATACGGGGTGATGCCAACAGGTAGCATGGAGCCACCTTTTTGGATCCCTTCGCGCTCGTTGGGGCTCAGTTGAAGCATCGCTTCGAACTGATCCAGCTTGCGGATGCGATTACGGGCTTGCCAACGCCAATCGTTCCATTCGCGGTCGGTCGCGTCAGGGAAGAAGCGTTTGCGAAATGCTTTGGTCCTGGGCGTTGTTTGATTTCGTGAGGTGACAAACAACGGCACAGCGACAGTGTCCGTATTGGAATTCGTTTCCAATGACGAAACAGAAGCCGAAGAGAGAGTCGGCAATACGACTTGGTCTATTCGGTTGATTTCCTGAGAGGCAGGGGTGGCGGGAGCTAGTTCCGTAATCGAAGTACCGTTGGGAACTCGCCGATTGGCAATCCGCTTCGGCGTTCGTTCGGGAACATCGACTCTAGCTTGAATTAGTTGAACTGTTTTTTCTGAAGCGGACCGACTCTTGGCGCGTTTGGGTTTTGTACCAGGAGGTTCGGACTCAGAATTCTGTTGCGTGCCATCCTCGGAGGCAACGAAGCTCATACAAACCTGTTCCTAATGAAACATTGCACATCGCAAAGCGGCGATGCATCGCCCTCCCGGCTGAAGCTTCAGCAATCAGTGAACCCCAGAGGGCTTCCATCGAGACAACTTCCCTGCCGTTGCGCTTCATCCGTACGCGCAGCAAATCATCTTGATGGCGGGAACATTAAATGCATCCCGCCGCAAAAATACAATCTGGATGTGGCACTTTTCTGACATTTTTTCCACAATCGTTTCCAGAGGGTCGTACGGACATTTTCGTCCGATTGCTCTTAAAGTCTAGAAATCAACAGTTCGCGTTGAAAGATTAGCTCTTTTGGCAAGCGATCATGAACCGTCAGCAAAAATTCTTCTTGGAACAAAAGCTCTCTTCGCCACTCCGCAGCGTCGTAGTGCATGAGCTCATCCCATTGTGATTTTGCGAAAGGGAGTCCTTGCCAATCGAATTCGTTGAAACGTGGCATCCAGCCGATGGCCGTTTCGCGGGCAGGGGCACGACCTCGGCAGCGATCGATCACCCATTTCAAGACGCGGAAGTTATCGCTATAGCCTGGCCATAAGAACCGACCATCTTTACCTTTACGGAACCAATTGACGTGGAAAATGCGAGGGGGATCATTCAATTCGCGGCGAATGTTCAACCAATGATTGAAATAATCGCCCATGTGGTAACCGCAGAATGGCAACATCGCCATGGGGTCGCGACGCACTTTGCCCAGTTCACCCACGGCTGCTGCCGTCGTTTCGCTCGCCATGGTCGCTCCCAAATAAACACCATGGATCCAGTTAAACGACTGGAATACCAGTGGCATGGTGGTTGCACGGCGGCCGCCGAAAATGATCGCACTGATGGGCACACCATCGGGATGGTTAACTTCCTCCGCGAGAGCGGGATTATTCTGCATTGGAGCGGTAAAGCGGCTGTTAGGGTGCGCCGCTTTGTCCAACGATTGAGGTGTCCAAGGATTACCTTTCCAATCTGTAAGTTTGTCGGGTACGGGCCCATCTTTCC
>JBILTA010000358.1:0-5905 GCA_044371785.1 Pirellulaceae bacterium
CATCGTGGCGGTGGAAATCGTGGCGGTGGCGGCGGTGGCCGACGTCGCAGCGGTGGCGGTGGCGGCGGTGGACATCGTGGCGACCGACGTTAATCCGTTATTCGCAAATTAACTGAAGCATTCATAGAGATCTGCTCGATTCATTTTTGTATCGAGCAGATCTTTCTCTTTAGAGGAATCGAGTACAATATCGAAGTGACGTTTTGGATCACTTCACTACACCTCCCCAGGATCTGCCCCATGGCAACTCTTCCAAACGATCCTGATTCGAATCCAGAAGTTGAATTGCGACGCCAATATCATGAACTGGCCGAGCTTGCCGGTTCTTTGGCTCACGAAATCAAGAACCCTCTTTCCGTCATTCATATGAATGTCGATTTGATTAGTGAGGAACTCTCCGAAAGCGATTGGTCCGGAAAGCGTCGCATGCTCACCAAAATCGACATGATCCGTCAGCAGTGTGAACGTATGGAAGGCTTACTGCATGACTTTCTTCGCTTTGCCCGCATGCGCGATCTGGAGATGACACCAGGCAGCTTGAATGATCAAGTCGAAACCGTCTTACGCCTCTATCAAGCTCAAGCAAATCGAGATGGAGTAGAGATCTTACGCTATTTAGATCCCGACCTCCCTTCCATCATGTTACATAGCGACTCAATGCAAGCTGCACTTATCAATTTGATCAAGAATGCATTGGAGGCAATGCCTGATGGTGGGCAATTAGTGGTGCGTACACACCCTGTTCCGCGCGGTGTCGCTTTGGATTTAATCGATACCGGCTGTGGTATGGATGACAATACTGCAATGCGGATGTTCGAGCCCTTTTATTCGACGAAAAATGGTGGCTCTGGGCTAGGGCTGCCCACTGCTCGTAAGATCATCGAAGCGCATGGTGGACGAATAGCGGTTCAAAGCGCGGTTGGCCGGGGGACAAAATTTGTCCTTGAATTCCCATCCCCCGTCCGCTTGGCATAAGCCCAAGACAACTTCGCCTCAGCTCGCGCACAATACTCCCCAAGCCGCACCTTACTTCGAGCGCAGGCAATAGAGCCTATCCCCTCGTCGAATCAAAATCGATTCGCCAACGACAGCAACGGCATACTGCCTGACTTTATTGAGCATCGCTCGCGGATTTTCGCCCTCTGCTTCAGCCTCGGCGGTCGGTTCCCATAAAGAGTTGGTGGCTAGAACCTCATATTTATTTCCAGCAGCGATGACAGTTGTCATACCATCTTCGCCCACGAAATAAACTCGATCCCCAACACCCATCGGTGTCGCCCACACAGGAAATCCGAGTCGTTCATTGAACACTTCACTCCCCGTTTCAATATCCAATCCGAACAGTGTCCCACGACGATCTACAAAATACGCCACACCTCGGTATGAAGTTGGTGAACAAAAACCACACGTCGCTTTCTTGCTTCGCCAGAGGTAACTAGCTTCGTAATTGGAAGCACCTTTTTTCACTTCCACCATTCCGTTGGTCTCGATAGCTTCCTTGGTTGGCCCCCCTTCTCTTCCCGCAGATGCTCCCACCAACAACCGACCTGGTGAAACCATATGTGGCGTAGGGGCAGAGTTACCAGAAAGCCCTGACAGCTTCCAAAGTTCAGTGCCGTTTTGCGGGTCGTAAGCAACCAATGAACCAGGCGATGTTTCTCCAGGTGCTCGACCGCCGCTCCCCGCAGCACTCATCACGATCTGCTGGCTACCATCTGATACCTCGAACCAAATCGGTGAACTCCAAGCTGTCCCTACGGGTCGCTCGACTTTCCAAACAGTCTTTCCATCTTGCTTGCTGACTGCCATCAGATAAGGATTTTCGTCGCTCTGCATACAAACAAAGACATGCTTTGAATCCTGCAGTGGCGAAGATGACAAACCGTGTCGGCTCTTGATAACACCAAACTCTGCTACCAAATCGCGTTGCCATTTCAACTTGCCATCGTGTCCGTAAGCTACGAAATCACCCGACTCGTACAGGACATAAACACCATCTTGATCGACAACAGGTGTTGGAGCGGCTCGACTGAAATAGTCCGTATTCTCTCCCAAGTTCTTGGTCGCGATATCCTGCTGCCACAACAACTTGCCTTCCGTGAGCTGGTAAGCAACGATGCGCAACGTCTCTTTCTTCGCACCCTCAACCATCGTGACATAAACGTGATCACCCCAAACCACGGCACTACTCTGGCCATAACCCGGCAAATTTACTTGCCAAGCGATGTTGCTTTCGGGAGTCCACTTAAGCGGTAAACGATCGGCCTGCACACTTGCAGGGACCGGTCCCAAAAAGCCTGGCCAACTATTCGATACTTGATCTTCCGTGAATCCCAACAAGGCCAAAGCGATAAGCCATTTCATAGAGTGGACACTTTCAATCACAACAGTTTGCGCAATTCCAACATGACTCAATAAAACTATGACAGCGACTCAACCCGATCGACCTTTAAAGTGGCGCGATTGCCTGCTTCGGTAGCTCAATGGCCAAAGGCTTATGAGCCTCAATCGACGCAATCTTCAAATCACTACTGCCTGGCGCTGTCCACTTAGGCTTAATCATCCACTCGCCACCAGCGTAAGACTCCATGGTAACCTTGAACTTAGGCCACTCATCCGCTTGGGGTGGATCAATCGTAGGTACAGGCTGCAAAAAAGCGATGCCGTCGCGATTAGTCACACCTTCCAAGACCGCCTCCCACTGCGACCCCAACGGACGATGCACTACTACATGAACATCAGCGAGGGGACGTTGCTCATAGACCACTTTGATTTGCCAAGGTGTCTCCTCTCGCAAATCAACACCCTTAGAACACCCGAACAACAGCCCCGTCACTGCCACGCAGACAACACTAAATCCGCTCGTGGGTTTCATCACTGAGCGAACTCCATCACTGGCACTTCACCACCGTTGCGAGAGAACAAAGCGCGATAACTTGCCAAGTCCGTGTTATTACTGATGAATTGTACGCTTCCATCGAGCATCCCATGCATCGAACCGCCCGTATGAAATGAGCGCGACGAGTAAAATCCGCGACCATGCATACCGATATCCGGAATAGAACTGTTCGGAGCCATGTAGCCATTGATCACAGTAGCGTAGGGAACGCCGCGAATCCAAGATTCACCGCGGTTACCACGATAAGAGTTCGTTTGCGAAGGAAATATAGTGCTTAAGTCAGGGTTACGGATCAATGCACCACCTGCAGTAAATCCCGGCTGGCCAGCTGGCATCGAAGAAGTTCCCGACCAGTTGGCAATGCGGCGATGAGGTAAAGTGGGCGACGGAACGGTTGCGGTCGACTGATCCCCCAAAACTGTTTCCGCCAACAACACGGTCGACGATGTACCGTCGGTGCAATCCTTGAAGCGAGCCCAAGAGTTCTCCCACACCATCCCATCGGTTCGATAACGATCGTCGTAGTTGGTACCAGTACCGGAACCGTAGCTGTACATGTAACTTAGCCCAGCTGATGTTGATGCCGAACCATCTGCTAAAGTTGTCGGGAAATTCGGGTTGCCAATTTCACTTGGGCACATGAATGTTGGCACTACAGTGCTAATCGCTATGCGCATCGTGGGATTAAATCGCGCAGACCATGCGGGCCCAACTAACAGCGGCTGACGAAAGTCAATCAAACTCTGCAAGTTCCCTTGCTCAATAAAGGGCAAGATACGTGCCTGCGGTGAATAACTACTCGAACCCGTTAAACCTGGAATGCACTTAAATGCTGTTTCATAGTTGTGTGTGGCCAAGGTCATCTGACGCAAGTTATTTGAACATTGCATACGGCGAGCCGCTTCACGAGCAGCTTGCACAGCCGGCAAGAGTAAACCGACCAAGATACCGATGATTGCAATAACCACCAACAACTCAACTAGTGTGAAACCGCTTCTGAGAGACGCTTTCATGTTCCCACTTCTCGATTCATTTATAAAGGATGCACAAACTAAGCCCTTTGTTTCTAGTGCGATCACAACATTGGTCTAGGCAACAATATGTCTAGCTACAACGTCCAACGAACTACAGAAACCTTTGAGTGCTCCCGACCAACCGAGTCCATTATTAATGATGAGTAGGTAGCGTCAACCCCCTTTTGCAATTATTGTGCATCTGCAAAGGACATTCGCATCCGAAAATAGGCGACCCCTAAGCGCTTACCCAGCAACTCCGCTTTGGCCTTATCCTTCTCCTCCAACGCATGCTCCAACAACTCGATCCCTTCTTCGACCACCTTGATTTTCATCTGCTGATATCGAGTCAGTGGCTGTCGACGCAAATAGGCGGAGACCTGCAGCTTTCTCAACCAGTCTTCATGAATGGGCACCCAATACAACCCCGTATCCCAGTCAGCAGAAGTTGCCGAAGACACTAACTCGGTGTTCACAATCTTCATCTCTGCAAAGATCTCACTTCGACTAGGATAATACATGTAGCAGGCTGCAATACTAGCTACCACTAGACCACAGACACTGACTGCTCCAATCACATAGCCGGGCAACACGATATCGTTTTTGAGCTCGTCATTTTTGGCACTCGCCAAAAACATCTCGAATCGCCCCTGGCGATCGAAAGCCGCCAAACATCCTCCCACTAAGATCAACACGCCAAGCCCCGCCAACGAAACGAGCTCATGTGGCAAGAGAGAGTCATTGAGTAATTTGAGTGCTGCGGCGGGAACGTTTTCGACACCTTCACCGAATGGTGTGCAATAGTTATCAAACGCATGAGTGTGCCCCGCAGGCTCAACACCCTGCGGGTAAAGCGGCCCACCTACGGTGTAAGCTAATACAAGCACAAACGCTACCAAGAGGCCCACCCAGCTTAGCATCTTCTTCAGTCCATATTGCTTGGCAATCCACCATAACATGCCGATATTCAAACCGGTCCCCAACACTAATAGCGTGAACGCAGCAGCGATTGAGTTACCATGCTGGAACATGGAGGCTAGCTGAACCATTGCCACCATGGGAGTGGCGTATACGGGAATAGCGATGGCAGCCATACGTAGGGGAGCAAGAGCATCTTTCTCTTCGGCTGCTGCCTGCAACGATCCAGCTGGCAAGAAGAAGCTGAGGATTCCGACGCCTACCAAACCTGCCAGAATAAATAACATGTCACGGCCTACGGACATTCGCGCCATGGTCACGAAAATCGCTACCAATCGCCGCCAACCATAAGGCATCGGACCAATTGGCTCGATAGGTTGCTCACTCTTAGTGAAGAACCAATCCCATGCGGTCCCCATCACTGTCACAATCATCAACGAGCAAAATGTAAACACAATAATGGCGATTGGATCGGACAGTGTCAGGCCATAAAGTACAGAGACCGGATTGAACAAAGGCGCTGTTAAACCAAACGCTAGAATTACTCCTCCCGTAACTCCAGCTCGCCTCATCTCACTCATGATTGGTATAGCCCCCAGCGAGCAGACGGGCAACAACATTCCAAGGCCCCAAGCTTGCGGAAGGGAACGCCAGCTATTAGCACCAAAGATCTTGTTGGTGATGTCACGGCCAATCCGCTGAAAGATTGCGGCAACCAACAAACCGATCACAACGGTTGGCGCAGCCGCCATGGCGGCTTGCAGAATACGAACCACCGCCCCAAGAATCATGCTTTCCATCGACTCAACCTCAATCTCGACTTGATCGTCTGAAAGAAACTATGGGACACTAGATGGCTCGTCTTCGACCACAACCTCTGGAACTTGCATATCACGATATTTTTGACGAACCTCAGCCAATCGCTCTGGTAGCTCCGCGATTTTTGCAAAAGTCTCACCTTTGCCGATCCACTTTTCTGGCGGAGCTTTTTCCGAACTAAACTGTTCGATGAGCTCGATTGTCGCTCCATCAACGACGTTCCAATCCGCTTCCTTTAAGTCCGATTGAGCAGCTA